>JAGQIT010000353.1:0-1923 GCA_020431135.1 Myxococcales bacterium
CGGCGAGGGCCTCCGTCGCGCTCTCATTCGTCGGCTCGCGCTCGACCTGCGCCCAGAGCAGGCGCATCCGCTCGCGCGCGAGCGGCAGGGCGGGCGCGGGCCCCTCGACGGCGGTGATGTGGCTCGCGAGGCGGCCGAGGGCGGCGGCGAGGTCGGGCTCGTAGCAGCGCCACTCGGAGACGAGCGCGCGGTAGGAGTCGACGGTCGCGCGCGAGAGTTCGAGCGCCCGCTCGACGCGGCTGAGCTCCGTCAGCAAGCGCTCGTGTCGCGCGAGCCGGGGGGCGAGGCGCTCGGGGTCGATATGCTCGGCGTGCGCCCGCGTGTAGGCGAGCGCCTCGTCGGCGGCCGCGATCGCCTCGTCGCGCCGCGACAGCGCCGCGAGGCGCTCGCCGAGCGTCGCCAGAGACTCAATGACGAGGGGGGCGCCGAACTCGGGCTGGTTCTCGGCGTAGTCCTTGTACGCGTCGACGCACTCGCGCGTGACGGCGACGGACTCCTCGAGCCGGCCGTGGTCGGCGAGCCGATCGCCGGCGCGCTTGAGCGCGAAGGCGAAGTGGTTGATCTCATAGATGTTGGGCGTCGCCGTGGACGGCCGGCGGAGCTCGGCGCACTCGAGGGCCACGGTCAGCGCCGCGTCGTCGCGGCCGAGGTCGACGAGGCATCCGTAGAGATCGCTGAGCACCTCCGCGAGGTTGCCTCGGTACTGCTTGTACGGGAGGTAGGTCTGGGCGCGGCGGATCGCCACGACCTCCTCGCTCAGCGCGCAGGCCTCCTCGCGGCGACCGACGCTCCAGAGCTCTCCCGCGAGGCGCCGGATCGTCCGCGGGAGGACGCGGCGGTAGGCGTGGGGCTGCTTGCGCGCGAGCCGACGGACCCGGGCCGCCTTGCGCCGCCAGACCTCGACGGCGTCCTCGTCCGCGCCTCCCATGCGGTCGAGTGTAGCGCGGGGCGATCTGTGCTCACCGCGAGGCGGTCCTTCGAGTCTTGTCGCCCGCTCCTGCTCCTCAGTGGAGCCACTCGGCGCGCTGCTCCTCGCGTCCTGTCGATGTGACCGGGTCGACGAGCGCCACGCGCGGGCGCGCGGGACTTTCACCACAGGCCGCTAGTCGCGGGCCGGCGCGGCGCGGCTCGGCGCGGCGCCGGGCCCCGGCTCGCCGCCGATCAGCAGCGGCTCGGCGCCGTCGTCGAAGAGCACGGTCCAGAGCCGTGAGGTGAGGGCGCCGCGGGTCTCGCCGCGATCCCAGATCACCGGCGGCTCGCGACCTGGCCGCAGGACCAGGCCCCACATCGACGAGACGCCGCCGGGCTCGATCGCGTAGCGGAGGTCGGCGATCCGCTCGGGGTCGTCGCGGTCGCGGGCGGTCCAGCCGGCGCTGAACCACCGGAAGAGCGCGAGGGCGCGGGCGGTCGCCGGGTCGCTGGCGTAGGCCGCGTCCTCGCTCGGGTCGAGGAGGGGGACGCTGTCGCCGGCGATCACCCGCGCGGCGCCGAACCACGGGACGCGGATCTTGTCGGCGTAGATCACCCCGTCGGCGGCGTAGAGCGAGCGCCAGGTGACGTTGTTGGCGAGGGTCGGGAAGGCGTCGCCGCGGGCCGCGTGGTGGCCTCGGTAGCCCTGGACGTCGCCCTGCGCGGCGATCACCCGCGCGCGCTGGAGGCCGCACAGGGCCATGTAGACGCTCGAGACCAGGAGGGCGATCCGGGCCGGCCGCGGCGAGCTCCGGCGGGCCGCGAGGATCACCCCGACGATCAGCGGCAGCGTGTAGCCGAGGTCGACGATCGAGATCCAGCTCCAGGCGACGCGGACGTCCGAGAAGGGCCACAGCAGCATGGTCCCGTAGCTCGTGAAGGCGTCGAGGAGGCCGTGGGTCGCGTAGCCGACGGTGGTCGCCAGGGCGATCGTCCGCCACTCGGGGAAGCGCT
>JAGQIT010000353.1:1969-6818 GCA_020431135.1 Myxococcales bacterium
GTGGGTGAAGTTGCGGTGGTACTCGATCGCCACCGTCGGATCGATCGACGAGCGGATGAACACGTCGAGGTCCGGCGCCCAGCCGCCGAGCGCCCCGTAGAGCCACACCCGCCGGCCGAGGCGATCGCTGAGCGCCGCCTGGGCGGCGGCGGCTCCGAGCACTCCTTGGGTGATCGCGTCCATCGCTCGCGCTCGTCAGGGGGTGATGCGCGGGGAGGCGACCGTTGGGGGGTTGAGGAGGCGCGCGGGCACGTGCGGGCAGAGGGTAGCAAGTCTCGCGCGCGCGAACGCGGCCCGGTCGCACCCCTCGCCCGAGTGAACGAGGTCCGCGCCAGCGGCTCCGCCCTGCTCAGGATCCGCAGGCTACGCGTCGTCGCTCGCGTCGACGGGGCGCGGGGGCGCGCGCGGGCTCGCATTACGCGGTAGACGTCCGGTGGTTTCGCGCCGAGATCGTCGGGTCGGTTCGTCCCGACATGACGCCGCTGCGGTGCGCCCTCCTGTGGGTCTCTGCGGCCCGCTTGCGTCGACGAGGGCGAGCGCGCGCGCGGGGTAGCACGCCGCGGCATCGAGCCTTGGCGCCGGCCCGCGTTCGTGTCACACCAGGGGCCCGCATTCAGGTTGGAGACGACGAGCATGAGTACGAAAGAGCCGCTGCTACACGAGATCCTCGCGGTCGAGCAGGAGGTCAAGGCGAACGCTGAGCGCGCCCGGGCCCAGCTCGTCGACACCTTCCGCACGAAGAAGACGCACTTCACCGGCATCCGCCGGACCTTCCGCCCCTTCTCGGTCGACGAGAGCAGCGGCGAGAGCGGCGGAGAGCGCCTCGAGGCCGAGACCCGCCTGGCGAAGACGGTGCACGAGGAGCTCGGCTCGGTGCTCCGCGACGTCGGCAAGGCGATCGACCTCGGCTTCCAGCTCGACGAGGCGAACACCCGCGCCCGCGCCGACATCGTCGTCGACGGCGAGGTCCTCGTCGCCGACGTCCCGGCGACCTTCCTCCTCCAGCTCGAGCGCCGCTTGAAGGAGCTGCGCGCGGTCTTCAAGGAGGCGCCGACCTACGACCCCGTGCGCCTGTGGAGCGTCGACGCCTCGGCCGACAAGAAGCACGTCCTCCGCGCCGAGCCGGTGACGACGATCCGCAAGCAGCGGACGCGCAAGTACAACGTCATGGTCGAGGCGACCAAGGAGCACCCGGCCCAGGTCGACGTCGTCGAGATCGACGAGCCGATCGGCGAGATCCGCTCCTACGAGTGGACCGGCATGCTGTCCACCGGCAAACACGGCGCCCTCCTCGAGCAGCTCGATCGCCTCCTCGCCGCGGTCAAGCAGGCGCGCTCGCGGGCCAACACGGTGGCGGTCGATCGCTCGAAGAAGATGGCGAAGAAGCTCGCCGACTTCCTCCTCGCGCCGCTCGACTGACGGCCGCGAGCCCGCAGCGGGCGGTCTGGCCGGTGGGCCCCGTCGCGCGGCGGCGGGGTCGACTCGCTCGTGCGCGCGCGCTCGCTCGCGGCGCCGCGGCGGCAGATCACCGAGCCCCTACCGGTCGCCGCCGGCCCCTGCTACGGTGTGTTCTCCTACGGGTTTAGCCTGATGACTGATCGTCAGACTCAGACTGCATCCACGGTCTCCCCCCTCGGTCAGGGGGCGGGCGACCTGAGGCTCTCACCCGTAGTTTCATCCGATGGGTCCGCTCCGCACGCGGCGGGTATTGCTCCGGGAACTGCACGGAGGTGGGGGTTCGAATCCCCCCTGATCGTCATTCAGTTGTCCAAAGGTAGGACGTCGTGGTCACTCTGTTCCCACGTCACGCCCAGTCGCCATGAGCAAGGGGCCCGGCAGAGGTAGCTCAGCTGGAAGAGCGCCGCCCTGACAAGACGGAGGCCGCTGGTTCGATCCCAGCCCCCTGCAGGGCACATCCCTCACAAGGATGTGCCCACTTTTTTGTGTCTTTGGGCGCTGCTAGCCGTCGCGTGCGGCCTTCGGCGGGATCAGGCTCATCGCCCGCTCGGCGAGCGCGGTGATCGTCAGCGACGGGTTCACTCCCGGGTTCGCCGAGATCGACGAGCCGTCGATCACGAAGAGCCCGTCGTAGCCGAAGACCCGGTGGTCCTTGTCGATCACGCCGGTCTCGATCGAGTCGCCCATGCAGCAGCCGCCGAGGATGTGCGCCGTCGTCGGGATGTTGAGCGCGGTCTCGGTGATCAGCGAGTAGGGGTCGCCGTCGATCTTCGCGCCGACCTTCTTGGCGAGCTCGGTCGCCTCGGGGATCGACGCCGTCGGGCTCTTGCCGCTCTCGAGGCCGCTCGTCATCCGCTTGCCGGCGACCTTGCCGAGGCGGAAGCGCAGGGTGCCCTCCATGCTGCGCATGTAGAGGAGGATGATCGAGTACTTCGCCATGTCGGGGACGGCGGCGGCGCGGAGCGTGCGGACCGGGTGGCGGGCGAGGGTCCCGAGCATCCGCGCGAGGCGGACGGCCGCCTTCTCGCCGGCGACGTGCGGCGCCATCAGGGTGCGGAAGAAGCCCGAGCCCGCGGGGTAGCGGACCGGCTCGAGGTGCGAGTGCTCGTCGGTCTGGATGATCGAGCCGATGGCGATCCCGCGCGAGAGGTCGTGCTTGCGCTGCTGGCCGATGACGCCGATCAGCGACTCCGAGTTGGTCCGCACCTTGGCGCCGAGGCGCTCGGAGAGCCCCGGCAGCGCCTTCGGGTCCTTCTTCAGCTTGAGGAGGAGCTCGACCGTGCCGAGGACGCCGCCCGCGAAGATGACGTTGCGCGCCGTGAAGCTCCGCCGGCACCGGCGCAGGCGCGAGGTCCCGTGCTTGGCCTCGACCCGGTAGCCGCCGCCCTCTCCCGGGAGCGGCCGGACCGCGTCGACCTCGGTGTCGGCGTGGAGGTCGAGGCCGCGCTTGCGCGCGAGGTAGAGGTAGTTCTTGTCGAGCGTGTTCTTCGAGTTGTGGCGGCAGCCGAGCATGCAGCCGCCGCAGAGGTTGCAGCCGGTGCGGTCGGGGCCGTCGCCGCCGAAGTAGGGGTCGGGGACGGTCTTCCCCGGCTCGCCGAAGTAGACCGCGACGTGCGGCTTGTCGAAGGGCTTTCCTGACTCTTCGGCCACCTGCTTGATGATCCGGTCGACGGGCGTGAAGGTCGGGTTGGGGACGGCGCCGAGCATCCGCCGCGCGGTCGCGTAGTGGGTCTTAAGCTCGCGCTCCCAGTCGGCGAGGTGGGCCCACGACGCCGACTCGAAGAAGCCGCGCTTCGGGATCGGCAGGGTGTTGGCGTAGACGAGCGAGCCGCCGCCGACGCCGACGCCGGCGAGGACCGTCACGTGGCGGAAGAACCGCATCTGGAAGAGCCCGCGCCAGCCGAGCTTGGGCATCCACAGCCAGCGCTTGAGGTTCCAGTTGCTCTTGGGAAAGTCCTCGGCCTTGAGCTCGCGGCCCTTCTCGAGGACGAGCACGCGGTAGCCCTTCTCGACGAGGCGCAGGGCCGAGACCGAGCCGCCGAAGCCGGAGCCGATGATGATGTAGTCGTAGTCGAAGCGGTCAGAGGAGGGCTGCGTTCGATCGCTCACCCTGGGAGATTTAGCACGTCGTGCGCGTGTGATGCGCGTCGCGGCGAGCCTCCGCGTCCGACGCCTTGCCGAGGCGCGCGCGTGAGCGCACTCTTCGCGGCGGGAGTGCAGGAGAAGGAGCGAGGGAGCTAGCCATGGATCACCTTTCCGCCGCAGAGGTCGCCGAATTACGCCAGCTCCTGGAGCGCGAGCGCGAGGCGCTCCTGCGCCGGGCTGGCGCCTTCGTCAGCGAGAGCGCCGCCTTCGAGGTCGACAGCGGCGATCGCCAGGACGCCGCCCAGCTCGAGGCCGCCCGCGCCGCGCTCGCCGGCCTCGCCAGCCATGATCGCCGCCGCCTCGCTGAGGTCGAGGCGGCGCTCGCCCGGATCGCCGACGGCACCTACGGGATCTGCGAAGAGACCGACGAGCCGATCCCCGCCGGCCGCCTGCGCCTGCAGCCGACCGCCCGCTACACCGTCGAGGCCCAGCAGACTCTCGAGGAGGAGGCCGCCCGCGATCGCGAGTCGGGCGGCGACGGCGGGTATTGAGGGCGCTGGGCGCCGCGTCGGAGAGCGCGAGGAGGCTCGCTCGCACGGAGGGCTCGCGAGCGTCGAGCGAGGCGAGGCTCGGGAGGTGTTGGCGCTGAGCGCGAGGAGGCTCGCGGGTCGCGGGTCCGTGAGGCGTGCGCGTCGAGTGAGTGGAGGGGTGCAGGCCTGCGGTGCGAGGCTCGTGAGGAGCGAGCGTCGAGCGTGGCGCTGCCCGCCGCGAGAGGTCGTCGGGCGCGGTGAGGAGGGCGCCGCTTGCGTCGCGTCGGCAGGAGCCGCCCGCAAGGGCCGCGAGCGGGCTCGCTCGCGCCTCCCAGGGCCTTTTTCTGCGGATGCGCTACCATCGCGGCCGATGTCGCGCCGCCGCCTCGCCTCCGCCCTCGCGTTCTCCCTCGTCCTCCCCGCCGCGTCCCTGGTGACCGCGGCCTGCGGCGGCGAGGCGAGCCAGCGCAGCGCGGCGACGCCGGCCCCGAGCGCCGTCGGCGACGCGAACGCGGCCCTCACCCCCGCCGCGGTCGCGGACGCCAAGGCCGTCGCTCCGGAGGCGCGCCCGCTGCCAGAGGCGAGCCCCGACGCGCCGCCGACGAAGGTCCCGGGGGCCAAGCGGATCGTCGCCCTCGGCGACGTCCACGGCGACCTCGAGGCGACCCGTCACGCGCTGCGCATCGCCGGGGCGATCGACGGCGACGACAGGTGGATCGGCGGCGACCTGGTCGTCGTCCAGACCGGCGACCAGCTCGATCGCGGCGACGACGAGC
>JAGQIT010000354.1 GCA_020431135.1 Myxococcales bacterium
GATGACCTGGCCGATCGACCAGCTCCCCGAGGTCGCCGCCGTCCCCTGGGGTGAGCTCGGCAGGATCCCGATCGCCCTGCTCACCGGGACCAACGGCAAGACGACCTCGGCGCGGATGCTCGCGCGGATCGCCCGCAGGGCCGGCCTCCACGTCGGCAACAGCTCGACCGACGGCGTCGCGGTCGACGAGGTGACGATCGAGGCCGGCGACTGGACCGGCCCCGGGGCGACGCGCATGGTCCTGCGCCGCCGCGACGTCGACTTCGCCGCCCTCGAGGTCGCCCGCGGCGGCCTCCTGCGCCGCGGCCTCGCGATCGACCGGGCCGACGCCGCGCTGATCACCAACGTCTCCGACGACCACCTCGGCGACTACGGGATCGACGACCTCGCGACCATGGCCGCGGTCAAGGCGGTGATCGGCGGGGTCGTCGCGCCGCACGGACGGGTGGTGCTCGGCGCCGACTCAGCGCCGCTGCGGGCCGTCGCTCGCGGCCGCTTCCGGGCGCCGGTCGTGTGGTTCGCGCGCAGCCCGGACGACGCGCTCCTCCGCGAGCACCTCGCGGCCGGCGGCGAGGCCTGGTACGTCGCCGACGGCGGCCTCGTCGAGGCGGGTCCGGGCGGCGAGAGGCCCCTCCTTGAGATCGCCGCGATCCCCTGCGCCCTCGGCGGCGCCGCGGCCCACAACGTCCTCAACGCCCTCGGCGTCGCCGCCCTCGCCTCCGCCCTCGGCCTGCCGCGCCCGGCGATCGTCGACGGCCTGCGCTCCTTCGCCTCGACCGCCGCCGAGAACCCGGGGCGGATCAACCGCTACGCCGTCGACGGCCGGAGGATCGTCCTCGACTTCGCGCACAACGTCGCGGGGATCCGCGCCCTCGCCGGGGTCGCCCAGCACCTCCGCGGCGCCGGCCGCCTGACCGTCGCCTTCGGCATGGCCGGCGATCGCAGCGACGCGGAGATGCTCGCCCTCGCCGGCGCCCTCGCTGAGCTCCGCCCCGACGCCGCGATCCTCCGCGAGCAGCACGATCACCTCCGCGGCCGCGCCCTCGGCGAGGTCCCGGCGCTCCTCCGCCGCGGCCTCATCGACCGCGGGATCGCCAGCGACGCGATCACCGAGGCCGCCGACGAGCTGGCGACGATCGACGCGTTCCTCCGCGCCGCCGAGGCCGGCGACCTGCTGGTGATCCTCGCCCACACCCAGCGCGCCCCGGTCGTCGCCCGCCTCGAGGCCCTCGGCGCCGCGGCGCTCTAGCGCTCGCGCCGCGCCCTCGCCTATCGACTGTCTCTTAGGACAGCATGACCGCGCGGCGGTCATCCTCGCAGCGCCCCCTCTGCGCGCCGACGACCCCTCGCGGAGCGAGCTGACAGGACCTTCGCAGGGTGCCTCCAGCCCGCGCCCAAGCGCAGTCAACGTCGACGCCGCCGCGCGTCCCCGAAGGCGAGGACGGGGGGAAGGAGCGCGGCGCGACGGCGAGACGCGCCGCCCGCCTCGCCGCGCCTCGGACGTCGCTCCGTCCCGCGCGTCTCCGACTCGAGCCGCGTCGGCTCACCTGCCGCGCAACCCCGAGAACGCCCGAGGCGACCGCATGGGCCGCCTCGGCGCGCGTCGAAGGGCGCCGTCGCGCCGACCGATCAGCCGGGCTTCGGGTCCTGGACCAGCGACAGCGAGCCGCCGGTCATGTCGGAGTAGGTGTAGGGCCCCTTGAGATCCGTGACCGTGTTCTTGATCTCGTGGGTGTTCGGATCGAGCTCGTAGGCGACGCTCGCCCCGCGGTCGACGATCCAGACGTCGCCCTCCTCGTCGATGCTGACGCCGACCGGATCGACGCAGCCGGGCAGCGGGATCGCGTCGTCGAGGAGGACGTCGTTGGCCGTGTCGATCTTGACGAGGCGGCACGGCGCGTTGCCGGCGACCCAGGCGATCTCCTGGGTGTCGATCTGGAGCCCGCGGTGGCGGCCCTGGATGCTGAGGATCTGCTCGAACATCTTGGTCTCGCGGTTGTAGCGGGTGACCGCGTCGACGCCCGCGCCCTGGTGGTAGTCGGCGACGAAGGGGTTGCCGTACTTGTCGATCGCCACGCCGTAGGGGTTGTTCGGCGTCGTGATCTTCTCGACCTCGAGGGTCACCGGATCGATGTGGATGAGGAAGGGCCCGCTGCGCGACGTGAACCAGAAGCCGCCCTCCTTGTCGACGGCGCCGCCGTAGGTCAGGCCGGCGCCGATGTCGACGTCGATCTCGTCGAGGATCTCGCCGGTCGATCCGTCGAGGCGGTAGACCTTGCCGATCCCGCCCGTCGGGCGGAAGCCGACCCACACCCGCGGGTTCGGGTTGTCGTACATGCAGGTGTCCTTGTTGAACGAGCTCGGCTCCCAGGCGACCGCCCGCGCGCCGCCGGCGGTGCCGGGCGTGTCCTGGTGCCAGAGCACGCACTCGTCCTGCCCCCACGGGCGGACGTCGTCGAAGCCGGTCGACGTGTCGATCGTCCCGTTGTTGTTGAGGTCGACGCAGTTCTTCGGGCTGCCGGCGATCTTGGTGACGCCGCCGCCGTTCTCGCGGTGGCCGACGAGCATGTCGCCGAGGTCGTTCACCGTCGTCCGCGACGGCTGGTAGGCCTGCGCCGAGTTGGTGATGTAGCGGCCGGTGATGAGGGCGGTCTCGGTGTCGATCTTCGTGACCGTGCCGACCGTCGTGTTCGAGATCCAGATCTGCGGCGGCCGCTCGCCGATCTCCTCGAGCTCGTCCTTGCAGTCGTCGACGGGCTCGCCGGTCGTGCCGGTGTCCGTGTCGGTCTCGACGCCGCCGGTCGTCGTCGTCGTCGTCGTCGTCCCGTCCGACGTCGTCGTCGACTCGCCCGAGTCGCTCTCCGACGTGCTGCTGCTGTCGCTGTCGCTGCCGCTGCCGCCCGTCATCGTGCTCGTGCTGTCGCTGTCGCTGTCGCTCGACGCCGTGGTCGTCGCGGTCGCGGTCGCGGTCGCCGACTCGGTCGCGGTCGCCGAGCCGCTGGCGTCGTCGCGTCCGCTGTCGTCGCCGCTGCACGCGGCGAGCGAGACCGCGAGGCCAACCATCCATCCTCGAGTAATGTGTGTACCAAACGTCATAGCGAAACCTCATCTGCCCCGGGGGGCGGCGAACATCGTAGCAGAGGCGCCTCGTCGCCGAGGTGACAGATCCTCGGCCCAGACGTGACAGCGCGCGCGGACGCACACAGGCCGTCGTTCGCGACCCCGCGTCGCGGCCTCGAGCACCCAGGATGATCCGCGACCCGCCGCCGGCCGTACCCCCCATGACGTGCTCGCCGCGACCGCCGCTCTTGACCCCGCCGACCTCAGCCGGCGTATAGTCCGCCAACGATGGCGAGCGGGAGAACGGCACGTGGCGGGCCTTGAGGTGAGCGCCGAGCGCAGCGACGCTGAGCTCGTGCGGGCGATGGCCGCGGGCGATCGTCAGGCCCTCGCGGCGCTCTACGATCGCCACGGCGGCTGCCTCCTGGCCGCGGCCCGCCGCTTCCTCGGCTCGCCGGCGGCCGCCGAGGATCTCGTCCACGACGTGCTCCTCGAGGCCTGGCGCCGCGCCGACAGCTTCGACGCGAGCCGCGGCAGCGCCCGCACCTGGCTCCTCGTCCGCCTCCGTTCGCGGGCCCTCGACCGCCTCCGTCGCCGCCAGCGCGGCCAGTCGGCGCTCAACGCCCTGGCCACCGCCCCGGCCCCCGAGGCGGCGAACGACCCGCAGCGACGCAGCGAGCACGCCGAGATTCGTCGGGCCCTCGCCGCCCTCCCGCCGAGTCACCGTCAGGTCCTCGACCTCGCGTACTTCGGCGGCCTGTCGATGGCGGAGATCGCCGCGGCCATGGATATCCCCCTCGGCACCGTGAAGTCGCGGACGGCCTCCGCCCTCGGCAAGCTCCGCCGGGCCCTCAGCGACGAAGGAGAGCAGCGATGAGCGCCGGTGACGATCTGCGCCTCGACGATCCGGCGTGGGAGGCCCTCGTCCTCGCGCTCCCGACGGCCGACGAGCGCCCGCCGACGGCCCTGCGTGACCGCCTCCTCGCCAGCCTCGACGCCCCGAGCGAGCGCTTCGCTCCCTTCGCCGAGCGCCTCGCCGCCCTCATCGACGTCGGCGCCGAGCGGGCCCGCGAGCTCCTCGCCGCCCTCGCCGATCCCTCCCGCTGGGTCGCGCCCTTCGGGCCAGGCATCGCGCTCTTCCACCTCGAGGGGGGACCCGCGGTCGCCGGCGCCGACGTCGGCTTCGTCCGCGTCGCCCCCGGGGTCACCTTCCCCCACCACCGCCACCTCGGCGACGAGCGCGTCCTCCTCCTCCAGGGCCGCCTCGAGGACAGCGAAGGCGTGACCGCCGGCCCCGGCGCCCTCCTCGCTCAGGGGGCCGAGAGCGCGCACGCGGTCACGTCCATCGGCGATGAGCCGCTGATCTACGCGGTCGTCGTCTTCGGCGTCGACATCCCCGGCGTCGATCCGAGCCTCCTCGGCTAGAGCTGGCAACTCGCCGCGAGAGGCCCGTGCGGCCTCGCGCAGCGATCGTCGGCCCAGCTCGGCCCGGCGAGACGGCCGTATCGAGTCGGGAGGGCGATGAGGGCGAGCGAGGAGGCTGTCCGTCCAGTCAACACCTTCTCTTAAACATGGCCATAAGACCATGTCCGCTGCGACTTCGCCGGGGCTCCACGATCGCCGCGCGGGCGCCCCTCTTCGGCGGCGCGGGAGCCCGCATCGTCCGGACTATGGTCATAGTTCGAGCGACGTCGCAGCGCGGGCCGAACAGCGCGAGGCCCGCGGCCGATCCTAGCGAGGATCGACCGCGGGCCTCCGCCGCTGCGCGCGCTCGCGGGCCGCGAGCCGCCGCTCACAGGCCCAGCTTGCTCCAGACCTTCTTGACCCCGTTGACGAAGCCGGACCCCGCGTCCGAGAGGGCGCCGAAGCACGCGTTGAGCCCCTGGTTGATCGCGTCGGTGACCTCTTCACCTCGCCGTAGAGGCGGCTAAATCCGACCGCGCCGACGTCGACGACGTCGTTGGCGTCGAGCGAGTACTTCAGGGTGGCGACGCCGTCGATCTTCACCGAGCCGCTGAGGACGCTGTTCTTGAACGACGCGGTCGCGCCGGCGTAGGGCCCGACGTAGACCCCGCCGCTGAGGTAGACGTTGTCCGGGCTCAGGGAGAAGGCGGCCGAGGTGAAGCGGCCCCGCACCTCGCCGCAGACCATCTCCTGCGTGATCGAGGCGCAGGCCGCCGCCGACGGCCCGGTGATCGTGATCGACTTGCCGAGCACGTTGACGGTCGGGCTCGCGCGACCGATCGAGCACGTGCCCACGCCGCTGCTCCAGTCGCAGCCGCCGTAGACGGTCGCGGAGTAGATCCTCTTGGCGCCGTTGAGGTCCCTGGCGCAGACGAGGAGGCCGAGGTCACGCGCCTGACGCTCCTCCGCCGCGTTCGGGTAGATGATCGTGCAGTCCTTGTCCTGGAGCTCCGCGCCGTTCCCCAGGGTGTACCCCTGGCTTGCGAGGACCGCGATCGCCTGCTCCTTGGTGTAGGTCGAGGTGTCCCCGGCGGCGCCCAAGAGAGAGGGATCGGGGGCCGTCTCGCCGCCCCAGACGTCGAAGTTGGTCTCGACCGAGCTCTTGTCGCGGGTCATCGTCGCGATCTCGGCGCGGCCGTCGAGGTCGAAGTCGGCCGCGACCACCTTCATCATGTCCTTGGCGTAGCCGATGTCCTCGTCCTTGCGCAGGAGCGACGGGTCGAAGTACGTCGCGTTGGAGACGAAGAGCACCATCCCGATCGTCCCCTCGGGGGTCGGCGCGAGGATGACGATGTCCTCGAGCTCGTCGCTGTCCATGTGCGCGGAGACGACGTGGCTGTCGGGGGAGAAGAGCGCCGACTTGCTGACCCAGCGCGACGCCGCGAACTCATCCCCGTCCGACGCGAGGACGTCGACGCTGAAGTAGTCGATCACCACGTCCTTGCTGCCGGCCTCGCCGAAGCTGACGGCGCCGGCGTAGATCGGCCCCTCATTGACGTCGGTGTCGCGGAAGATCCGGGCGATGTCGTCGCGGTGATCGCCGTTGTAGTCGCCGACCGTGTACTTCGCGCCCTCGTAGTAGGGCACCTGGCTGTCGGGGAGCCAGTACTCGAAGTCCTCGAAGCCCGGGCCGTTGGAGCGGTAGACGTCGGCGATGAGCTTGCCGTCGTGGTTCCACAGCTTGGCGACGTCCGTGAGGCCGTCGCCGTCGAAGTCGCCGGCGACGTAGTCCATCGCCCCCCAGTCGCCGCCGCCGCCGCCGACGGAGTAGGCGGCGGTGAGCCCCGCGCCGCCGCCGTAGTAGGCGTCGAAGACGGTGGCGCCGTTGAAGGCCCAGACCTTGAGCACGTCGTCGAACTCGTCGCCGTTGAAGTCGCCGGCGAGGAAGTGCTGGCCGGCCGCGTGGGCGCCGGCCCGGGTGATCCCGCGGACCATCGAGAACCCGGCGCCGTTGTTGAGGTGGGTGTCGATCGACGTCTCCCAGCCGTCGGCGAAGACCCTGGCGACGTCGGGCTGATCGTCGCCGTTGAAGTCGCCGCTGAGGTAGCGCTGCTCCGGATCGAAGGTCCCCTGCGCGCGGCCCCAGCGGACCGGCTCGGCCTCGTAGTCGAAGCGCGCCGGCGTGTTGAAGGTGTAGGCGACCACGCTGTCCCCCGTGTAGCGGAGCGACGCCGGCTCGGCGAGGCCGTCGCCGTCCCAGTCGCCGAGGACGACGTGGTCCGCGGGCAGATCGGCGGCGATGTACTCGTCGTGGTGCGCGGCGCCGAAGCCGACGTTGAACGCGACCTCCGTATCGACCTTGCCGACGCCCGAATAGACGATGTCCGGCTTGGTGTCGCCGTCGACGTCGCCGACGTGCGCGTCCACCATCCCGTACATGTTCGGCTGGAAGTACTGGGGATCGAGGAGGTCGAGGAGGTTCGGGGGCATGAG
>JAGQIT010000355.1 GCA_020431135.1 Myxococcales bacterium
ACAGCCAGGACGCCTGCCCCGACACCCCCGGGATCGCCCCCGACGGCTGCCCGGAGAAGGACCGCGACGGCGACGGCATCCTCGACAGCCAGGACGCCTGCCCCGACACCCCGGGAGTCCCGCCGGACGGCTGCCCGATCCCGGACACCGACGGCGACGGCATCCTCGACCCGGACGACCAGTGCGTCACCGAGCCGGAGACCCGCAACGGCTACGAGGACGAGGACGGCTGCCCGGACGAGATCCCCGAGAACGTCCAGCAGTTCACCGGTGTCATCCGCGGCATCTACTTCGACTACAACAAGGACACCATCAAGCCGAAGTCGGAGCCGGTCCTCGACCGCGCCGTCGACGTGCTCAAGGAGTTCCCGTCGATCCGCATCGAGATCAGCGGTCACACCGACAACAAGGGCACCCACGAGTACAACGAGGACCTGTCGCGGCGCCGCGCCGAGTCGGTCAAGCGCTACCTCGTCGGCAAGGGCATCGAGGACCCGCGCATCGAGACCCGCGGCGCGGCCTTCGACGAGCCGATCGACACCAACAAGACCGCGGCTGGGCGGGCCAAGAACCGCCGGATCGAGTTCACGATCCTGGTCCAGTAGCCAGCACGGCTGCGACCCCGCGGACGCGACCCGCTCCCCGAGCTCTCGGGGGCGGGTCGCTCCCTTTTTGGTTCTCGAGCTCGGCTTATCGGTCCTAGTTCTCCGTTCTCGGCGATCGAGCCGCGGACGCGCGCGCCGGCGCGTTCAGGCGCGCGCGCGCTCGCAGGCGGTCCTGCGCGTCGATATCCGCCTCGGCCGAGCTACCCGCCCTAGTCGGGATCCGCTAGCCTTGAGCCGCGAGAGCGCCGGCTCGCACCGGCGCAGACGACCATGAACCTGCGGATCGTTCACCTCCTCACCGCCTCCCTCCTCTCCTCGAGCCTCTGCCTCGCCGCCTGCGACGGCGGCAAGAAGGACGAGACGCCCGCCGACGCGACCAAGCCCGACGAGGCCGTCGCCAGCTCCGGCGAGGCCAAGCCCGACGACAAGCCCGACGAGGCCGCGAAGACCACGGCGGACCCCGACGCGAGCGACGATGAGGCCAAGCCCGACGAGCCCGAGCCGATGGCCAGCTCCGGCGAGGCCGCGGAGAGCGGCGACGAGGCGACCCCAGACGAGCCCGAGCCCGAGCCCGAGCCCGAGCCCGCGAAGGACGAGCCGAAGAAGAAGGCGACGAAGAAGAAGCCAGCCGACAGCGCCGCGTCGAAGATCGACGCCAAGGCGCTCTACCTCGCCAAGTGCAAGAGCTGCCACGGCGCCGACGGCAAGGGCAAGACGAAGTTCGCCGAGAAGCACAAGGTCGAGGACCTGACGAAGAGCAAGGCCTCGGTCACCAAGATCGCCAAGGCGATCCGCGAGGGCGTCCCCGACACGAAGATGAAGTCCTTCAAGAGCAAGCTCAGCGAGGACGAGATCCAGGCGGTCGCGGCCTACGTGAAGAAGCTCTAGCGGAGGCGCCCGCGGTGTGGAGGGTCGTCGAGCCCGTCGTGCGCTGGCTCGGGTACCCCGCGCACGACTCCGGCCCTGCGAGATGGGCGCTCGTCCTCTACGACGCGCTCGACTTCGCGGAGGGTGACGACCCCGAGGCCAGCCTCTGGGGCGACGCGCTCGACGACTGGATGTACGGCGACGGCGAAGAAGCCGACGACGACGACGACGACGACGACGACGCCAGCCGTAGCTACCCCGCGGGCTGGATCACCCGCCAGGGCGAGCGCATCGCCGAAGAGATCTACGGACCCGGCTTCTTCCACCCGATCTTCCCGCTCGGGATCGCGGCCTACGGCGGCGTGATCGATCGACTCCAGCGCCCGGTCGACGCCGGCGCCCTCTTCTCAGCCCAGCGGATCATGGTCGACGTCGGCGTCCCGACGCTCTACCTCGCCATGCGCCGCGAGGGCGCCTCGCTGCGGCTCCGCGGTGCCGACCACACGCACCGCGACGGCGCCCTCGCCCCGGAGTCGTGGGCGACGATGGACCGCGCGTGGGGCAACCGCAGCTTCGAGGTCGAGGCGCCCTGGGACGCGTTTTGGGCCGCGTACGAGGCGGCCTGGCAGGGACGCGAGGGGCGAGAGTCCTAGACAGCTCACCCCCGTACAGCGGGGCCTCTGTCGAAGCGATGGGCCGCCATGTGACGTAGGCACGCGCGAAGTCGCGCGTCCGCGGTATTGTGCGCGGCATGGACTCGACGAGGCTCTCCCCTGCCCTCCTGCTCGTACTCCTCGCTGGCGCCTGCGCAGATCCGACGGGCGAGTCGGCGACCGAGACGAGCGACGCGACGCTCTCGACGTCCGCCGCCACCGCCACCACCGTCACCACCGCGGGCACTAGCTCCGCGAGCGCCGGCTCGACGGGCGGCGACAGCGACAGCGACAGCGACAGCACGACCGCGACGACGACCGGCGCGTCGACGTCGACGTCGACGACCGACGCGACCTCGACGACCGACGCGGAGACCTCGACGACCGGCCCCGAGCCCGAGCTCGGGCCGCTGCGCGTCGATCCCCAGCACCCCGCGTGGCTGAGCCGCGACAACTACGGCCCGATGTTCATCTGCGGCCCCGGCGACCCGGAGGGCTTCCTCTTCCGCGGCGCGCTCCTCGGCGACGGCACCCGCGACGGCGATCAGGACGCGCTGATCGCCAAGCTCGCGCCGACCGGCGCCAACGCGATCTACTTCCAGGCGGTCCGCTCACACGGCGGCGACGGCGACGCGACCCACAACCCCTTCCTCGGCAACGACCCGAAGAACGGGCTCAACCCCGCGGTCCTCGACCAGTGGGAGGGCTGGCTGACGGCCCTGAGCGACGCCGGCGTCGTCCCCTTCTTCTTCATCTACGACGACAGCGCCGACCCGTGGAAGACCGGCGCCCAGGTGAGCGCCGCCGAGGCCGAGTTCGTCGGCCAGCTCGTCGATCGCTTCGCCGATCTGCCGCTCCTCGTCTGGGTCGTCGCCGAGGAGTACGGCGAGGTCCTGCCGCCGGCGCGGGTCTCGGGGATCGCCGCGGTGATCCGCGAGCACGACCCCGTCCACCCGATCGGCGTCCACCAAAACCACGGCCTCGGCTTCGACTTCGCCGCCGACCCCAACATCGACGAGTTCGCGATCCAGTACAACGTCGGCAGCGCGGCGGAGCTGCGCGCCGGCGTCACCCAGGCCTTCACCGCGGCGGCCGGCGCCTACAACCTCAACCTCTCTGAGGCCGCCGACTGGGGGAGCGGCGCGACGCACCGCCGGAAGTCCTGGGCGGTCGCCACCGCCGGCGCCTACGTGATGGTGCTCGGCATGGACATCGCCTCGACCCCCGAGGCCGACCTCGAGGCCTGCGGCCACCTCGTCGACCTCTTCGAGGCGACCCCCGAGTTCGTGACGATGGCGCCGCGCGACGACCTCGGCCTGACCCCGGGGAGCTACGTCTTCGCCGCGCCCGGCGACGCCTACCTGGTCTATGCGTCAGGTTCCCAGAGCGTCGGCGTCGGCGGCCTGACCCCGGGGAGCTACGCGCTGCGCTGGCTCGATCCGGCCACGGGGGCGATCGTCGAGGCCGCGGCGGACGTCGCCGAGAACCAGGCGACGTGGCCGAAGCCGGCGGAGTTCGGCGACGAGGTCGCCCTCGCCGTCGTCCGCCAGTGAGAGCGTGAGCCGAGGCGCGCGAGGCTGCCCGGCTGCCCTCTCGCGCAGCGTTCGTCGGTCCTCTCGGCTCCGCAGGCTCTGGCGGAGGCGAGAGGCTCTGTTCGATGAGGGCGAGTGAGAGCGCACGTCGAAGGCTCGGACAGCCCAACAGCCCGCGGCGCGTGCCCGCGACACAGCCGCTACGGACAGCGTGACGGACATGGAGCCCGGCGCAAGCGGCCATGCGCGCAGATTTCCGACCTCGCGCCGAAACGCGGGGCTGAGAGAGCGTGCCCGCGGCAATCCGCGACGTCACCGCGCCGGCGGCGGTGAAGCTCGCATCGGCGCATCGACCTGTTGCTCCGCAAGCCGCTGGTGAGCTTCGACACGGCATCAGCTCGCATCGACACATCGAGCGATTGCCTACCCGAGCTTCGACAGGGCAACGGCTCGCATCGACGTATCGAGCCGTTGCCCTGCCCAAGCAGCCGGGTGAGCCCGCAGCCGCGGGCTCAAGCGATCAAGCGACGCGGCGCGTCGCCGCCGCCTCACTCCGCGGCCGCGACGAGGAGCGCGAGGAGCGAGTCCATCGGCCCGTTGAAGGTCGCCGCGTCGGTCCCCTTCCCCTTCCAGGCCGCGACGATGCCGAGGCTCGGGATCACCGTCAGGACCTCGCCGTTCCAGTGGCCGTTGGCCTGGATCGTGTCCGCGGGGGCGCTCGGCCAGGTGGCGCCGTTGGTGTTGAGCCACCAGTTAAAGGCGTAGGTGCCGGGCCCGAGCGGCGTCTGATCGGCGCCGCCGCCCGCGGTGCCGATCCCGAGGTAGTCGTCGAGGGGCGCCCCCGCGGTCCGCGGCAGGCCGCCCGGGACACCTGGCTCAAGGGCCATCTCGATGAGATCGGGCGGGACGATCACGGCGTCGCCCCAGCGGCCGTGGTTGGCCCACAGCCAGCCGAAGCGGGCGAAGTCCCGCGGCGTCGTCGACACCCGCGGCGCCCCCTTGACCATGGCGAAGAACGGCCCGTCCTGGAAGCCGAGCGGGCCGAGGCGCGCAGGATCGCCGGCGACTTGGTTGGCGTCGCCGCCGTCGGCGAAGACCCGCTCGAAGAGCGTCCGCGCGTAGAGCTTGATCGCGTAGTCGTTGTAGCCCCAGGCGGCGCCGGGGGGCTCCGGCAGCGCGTAGCCGCTGACCTGGTTCGCGAGGTGACGGAAGCTCATGCCCTGATCGGCGGCGCTCAGCGGCCAGTCCCAGTCGGCGATCAGCGCGTCGACGTCGGCGAGGCGGCCCTCGGCGACCGCGAAGAGCAGGAAGGTCGACCACGCCGGCTTCGACGCCGACGCCCACTCGAATTTCTCGCCCGGGTTGCCCCAACACAGCGCCTGGTAGCCGTAGCGGAAGACGCAGCCGCGCCCGCCCCCGGTGGCCGCCGCGAGCTGATCAAGGAGCCCGGCGTCGAGCCCGAGCGCGGCGGGCTCGCGGCTCTCCCAGCTCGCGCCGGGGAACGCCGGACACGGCTCGAGGTCCGGCGGGCAGGTGTAGGGCGGCCCGTCGTCGCCGCCCGTGGTGCCGGTGGTCGTGGTCGTCGCCTCTGTGTCGCTCTCGGTCGCCGCTGTGGTCGGGCCCGCGGAGGTGCCTGTGGTCGCGTCGCCGGTGCTCGAGCTGTCGCTCGTCCCGTCGTCGGTCGCGGCCGAGGTCGTCGCGCCGGTCGTCGTCGTCGTCGCGGTCGCGGTCGATGACGCGGACGCGGACGCGGTCGCGAACGACGTCGATGTGGTCGCGGTGTCATCATCATCAGGATCGGAGCCGCACGCGGCGAGGAGGAGGAGCGGGAGGGCAAGGCGCAGGCGCATGCCCAGACCCTAGCCGAGACGAGCGAAATCGCCCACCCTCCCGGTACGCTCGCGAGACCGTTTTCGCCGAGACGTCCGCGCGCCGAGCGTATCGCAGAACGCCGAGAGTTCAGCGCGAGCACCTCGCGCCGTGGCGAGAGGCCCGTGTGGCCTCGCACCGCGATCGTCGGTCCAGTCACTCGAGGCGTCCGAGTGTTCGCCACGCACCCCAGGCTTGGTCAACACGCTCGGCTCCGCCAGGACCCGCAGTACGGGAGGCACCCTAGGCCGCGAGCCCCTCGCCCTCGCCCGCTCGCGGCAGGCGCAGCGTGAACACGACCCCGAGGCCGCCGTTCGCCGCGTCGATCACCCCGCCGTGCTGGTCGGCGATCCGCGCGGCGATCGCGAGCCCGAGCCCCGTGCCCTGGGCCCGACCGCTGTAGAAAGGATCGAAGAGGCGCGCGCGCTCGGCCTCGGCCAGCGGCGGGCCGTCGTTCTCGAGGCGGAGCGCCGCCATCGGCCGCGAGCCGTCGGCGCCCTCGACCTCGGGGACCACGGCGATCCGCAGGACCCCGCCGGCGCCCTCCTCAGCGCCCGCGCCGATCGCCGCGAAGGCGTTGACCGCGATGTTGAGGGCGACGCTCGCCAGCTGATCGCG
>JAGQIT010000356.1 GCA_020431135.1 Myxococcales bacterium
CAGCCGCACTTCCTCTTCAACACGCACAACGCGATCGCCGGCCTCATCCGCTCGCGCCGCGAGACCGCCGCGCTCGAGCTCCTGGCCTCGCTCAGCGACTTCCTCCGCTATGTGCTCGACAACCGCGAGCGCGACGCCGTCCCCTTCGCGCGCGAGCTCGCGTTCGCGCGCAAGTACCTCGACATCCAGCGGATCCGCTTCCAGGACCGCCTCGAGGTCGAGTGGACGGTCCGCGACGGCTGCGAGTCGCTGCGCGTGCCGCCGCTGCTCCTCCAGCCCTTGATCGAGAACGCGGTCCACCACGGCGTCTCCGCCGGCCGCCGCCGCAACCTCGTCCGCGTCGACGCGGCCCGGCGCGAGGGACAGCTCGTGATCGAGATCGTCAACAGCGCGGCGGGCGGGAGCCCCGATCACGAGGGCTTCGGCGTCGGCCTCGCGAACGTGATCGCCCGCCTCGAGCGCCTCTACGCCGCCGACTACTCGCTCGACCTCGACCTCGAGGTCGTCGACGGCGACGAGCTCATGCGCCTGCGCCTCGCCCTGCCGATCGACGAGGGGAGGGGCGATGCCCGCGGATGAGATGATCGAGGCGGTGCTCGTCGACGACGAGCCGCTGGCGCTCACGAACCTCCGCGCGGTGCTCAGCGGCGCCCCGGACGTCGCGATCGTCGGCGAGTGTTCCGACGGGGCCGAGGCCCTCGCTACGATCGCGGCGCGGAGGCCCGCGCTCGTGTTCCTCGACGTCCAGATGCCGCGCATGGACGGCGTCGAGGTCGCGCGCCAGCTCGTCGCCCGCGGTCAGCCGCCGCTCGTCGTCTTCGTCACGGCCTACAATCAATTCGCGATCGACGCCTTCGAGGTCCACGCGGTCGACTACCTCCTGAAGCCGTACTCCGACGCGCGCCTCCTGCAGACCCTCGACCGCTGCCGCGCGGCGCTCCGGGACCGCCGACAGGCCGAGCTCGCGGCTCGCCTGACGACGCTCGTCGGGGCCCTGAGCGAGGCGCGCGGGCGCCAGGAGGCCTACACGCAGCGGATCCTGATCCCCGACGCCGGCCGCACGCGGATCGTCCTCGCCGCGGAGATCAAGTGGATCGCGGGCGCGCGGAACTACGTCGAGCTCCACACCGAGCGCGAGACCTACATCCACCGCAGCTCGATGGACGCGATGGAGGCGGCGCTCGACCCTCGCCGCTTCGCTCGGGTCCATCGGTCGACGATCGTCTGCCTCGATCGCGTCCGCGAGGTCGTCGCCGAGGGCGGGCGGCGCAGCGTCGTCCTCGACGACGGCACCCCGCTCACGGTCTCGAAGACCTACGCGGCGGAGCTCCTGGCGCGGCTCGAACGCTGAGCGCGTCGAGCCGTCGGCGCGGCCGAGCTGCCTGCGGCGAAGGCCCGCGCGCAGTGCAGCCCGGCGCCGCAACACCCCCTCAGAGTGCCCCCTTCGCGCCGAACGGCCGCAATCCCGCGAGTTCAGGAGCTACGGAGAGACGGCGTCTGGTCGCGTCGCGGGACGTCTGCCAGGGGCTGCCAGGTGGCGGGCGTTGAGCTCCGTCCGTCCCGTGGAGATGGCCTTCTGTCCCAAGGCCTCGGTCACGCGTCCCCGCCGGGTGGAGGCGCCGCAGAGCGCGGGCTATCCACTCGACGAAGGCCTGCCGCGAGAGACGACGTCGAGGCGCGGCCGAACCACAGGAACGAGAAGGCGATGGCATCACACGAAACGAACCGACACGACGATCTCCTCTCCGCGCTTACGCGCCGCTCACGCGTCCTGCGGGCGCTCGCGGCGGGTCTCTTTCTATGCTCCCTCGCGGGGAGAGCCTCGGCTGCGGCGGCGGCGGGCGACGTCGATACGGCGGCGAGCGAGGCGACCCTCGAGAGCCGGGACGGCGAGGGCGTCGAAGCGGTCGAGGTCGCCCTCACGGAGGACGCGAGCGAGCCGTTCGAGGCGATGCGGCCCGAATGCATGCTCGAGTACATCCACTGCATCAGCGGCGACTATTACAACTGCTGGGAGAACTACCTGGCCTGCGAGGAGATGTAGGCAAGCGAGCGTCGGCTCGCGGCGCGCCTCGAGGCCGCGAGCGCGACGGCGAGGAGGCGCTCCTCGTCAGCCTGCAGAACGTAGAAGAAGAAGCTGATGATGACTCCGCGGCGGCGGCGGCGGGCGGGCGTTGCTCCTGCGCGCGCAGCCGTCGGTCCTGCGTCGCCTGGCGTTGGGACCATACGATGGCACGGGACAGACGCGGAGCCGCTGTGCACCGGTCCTGCGGCGCGGTGAGTGAGATACGAACGATGGACACGATAAAGCTTTCCTCGGCCCTCCTGCTGTTGTGCGGGTGCCCCACCGGAGAGGTGGACACGGAGACGGCGGGGGCGCCCGGGAGCGCGACCGCGTGGGAATCCACGGGCGCCGAGGCGTCGTCGGGCGCGACGACGACGGGCTCGACGACGACGGGCTCGACGACGACGGGCTCGACGACGACGGGCTCGACGACGACGGGCTCGATGACGACGGACTCGACCACAACGGACTCGACGACCGCCGTGACGGCGACGACGACGGAGGGGACGACAGGGACCACCGACGGAGGGACGACGACCACGGGAGAGTGGACGACCGGGACCACCGACGGCGGGACGACGACGACGGGGGAGGGGACGACCGGGACCACCGACGGAGGGACGACGACGACGGACGGGAGCGGCGGCAGCGACAGCGGGACGACGACCACCGACGGCGAGGGCGAAGGCGTCGAATGCGTCGCGGAGCCGGAGGACGACCCCGACGCGACCTGGAGCCGGCGCTTCCCGACCGACAGCGAGCTCACCAGCATCTACTGGCCCGACCTCGCGGTCGACCTGAGCGGCGCGATCGTCTGGGGCGCGCACTTCAGCGGTCCGATCGATCTCGGCGGCGGGCTGATCGACGAGTACTGGCGGGTCTTCCTCGCCAAGCACTCGGATCCGTGCACTCTCGACTGGAGCCGCGTCCTCGGCGGCGACGAGAGCCCGATCCACAACTTCGCCCTCACCACCGCGGCGAACGGCGACGTGATCGTCGTCGGCGCCTTCTCCGGCGCGATCGACTTCGGCGGCGCGACCCTCGAGGCGACCTTCGGCATCGACGGCGTCGGCGACGTCATCTGGTACACCGATGACCTCTTCATCGCTCGCTACAGCCCTGACGGCGCGCTCCTGTGGGCCCGTCGCTTCGGCGACGACGCCACGCAGCGGGCCTACGACGTCGCCGTCACCGACGAAGGCGAGCTGATCGTCGTCGGCTCCCTCCGCGGGACGGTCGACTTCGGCAACGCGGTCGCGGTCGCCGACGAGAGCTACGACGGCCTCGTCGCCCGGTTCACCGCCGACGGCGAGCACGTCTGGCACAGCACCTTCAGCGCGCCTGCGGACGTCGACATCTTCAACGTCGACGTCAGCGCGGGCGGGCTTGTCTCGATCGGCGGCCTCGCGGCCAGCGGCGTCGACTTCGGCGGCGGCCCCCTCCTCGCCAAGGACGGGAATTGGGCGTACGTCGCCCAGTTCGAGCCCACGGGGGCGCACCGGTGGAGCCGGCGCGTGACCTCAGGGTACCGCGTGCGCAGCCTCGTCGCCGACGACGTCGGGGCGCTCTACGTCGCGGGCGTCACGAAGCCCGACGACGACGTCCCGACGGACGCCTTCTTGATGCGCTTCGATCCCGACGGCGGGTACGCGTGGATCCGCGAGAGCGCGGCGGACACCTCCGCGGACGGCCGCGACCTCGCGCTCTCGGCCGCGGGCGAGGCCGAGGTCGTCGGCCCGTTCCGCGGGACGATCGACTTCGGCGGCGGGCCTCTCACGGCCGTCGACGGCTCGACAGACGCCTTCTTCGTCCGCTTCGATCCCGCCGGCGAGGTCGTCCTCCAGACCCAGCTCGACACGCCGAAGGGCGCGTCGGTCTTGCCGTTGGCGCACCGCTTCGGGCCCGCGGGCGAGCGCGTCACCGTCGGTAACTTCAGGGGCACCGTCGACTTCGGCGCAGGTCCCATGACGAGCGGCGAGCAGGGCACGCGCCGCGAGACCTTCCTCCGCCGCGCGGCGCCGTAGTCGGCGGCCGACCGCCTCGTCGAGCGGAGTCGGAGGTCGCGCGTTGAGATCCACAGTAGCGATGGCGCGGGCCGACTCGTCGCAGCCGCCGTCGCTGCGCGATGATCGACGCGCGCTCCGCAGCGCGGCCGCGTCGTCTGATCGGGATGACGGAGCGGCCGGCGAGGTCAGCCCTGCGCGTACTCGTAGGAGACGCGCGGGAGCGCGTCGGCGCCGCGCGCCTGTCGCGATTGCCGCAGAGCTGTAACCCAATCGTGGCCGCGCCGTGGTTGTGTCGACGCCGCCGGTGGTCGACGCTGCGACCATGTGCAGGCGCAGGATCGTTGTTACCGGCGGGGCGGGGTTCATCGGCTCGCACCTCGTCGACCGCCTCCTCGACCGCGGCGACGAGGTCGTCTGCTTCGACAATTTTAACGACGCCTACGCCCCGGACCTCAAGCGGGAGAACGTCGCGGGTCATCTCCAGCGCCGCGGCTATCGCCTCGTCGAGGTCGACATCCGCGAGCGCGGGCGGATCGCCGAGCTCCTCGGCGAGCTCCGCCCCGAGGCCGTGGTCCACCTCGCAGCCCGCGCGGGCGTGCGGCCGTCGCTGCGCGACCCCTTCCTCTACCAGGAGACCAACGTCGCGGGGACCCTCAACCTCTTCGACGGCTGCCGCGACGCCGGCGTCAGCCGGATGATCTTCGGCTCCTCGAGCTCCGTCTACGGCAGCGCCGCCGACGTGCCCTTCTCCGAGGAGGAGCCGCGCCTCCTGCCGTCGTCGCCCTACGCCGCGACCAAGATCGCCGGCGAGGCCTTCGCCCACAGCTACGCCCACCTCTACGGCCTCGAGGTCGCGTCGCTGCGCTTCTTCACGGTCTACGGCCCGCGCCAGCGCCCGGACCTGGCGATCCGCAAGTTCGCGACGCGGATCCTCCGCGGCGAGGCGATCGACCTCTACGGCGACGGCACGTCGAGCCGCGACTACACCCACGTCGACGACATCATCGCCGGGGTCCTCGCGGCGCTCGACCGGACGACGACGCGCTACGAGGTCTTCAACCTCGGCAGCGCCGCGCCGATCGCCCTGCGCGAGCTCGTGGCTACGATCGAGGAGGCGACCGGCGTCGCGGCCAAGGTCAACTGGCTCCCGGATCAGCCCGGCGACGTCCCGCGGACCTACGCGTCGATCGACCGCGCCGGCGAGCGCCTCGGCTACGCGCCGGCGGTGCCCTTCGCCGACGGGATCGCCGACTTCGTCGACTGGCTGCGGCCGCGGGTCTGAGCGGCTCGCGGCTCGCGGCGCTTCCGCATTCGCGGCGACCTGCGGTACACCCGCGGGACCCGCCCGTGTCCGAGCCCGCGAAGAGCCCCGAGAACGCCGCCGCGCGCCCCCTCGCCGCCTGGGGTCGCCGCGCGCTCTGGCTCCTCGCCTACGCCGGGGTCAGCTACGTCGCGCTCACCCTGATCTGGCCGGCGCCGACCGGCGAGATGCCGCTGTCGGCGGATCACATGGTCCACCTCGCGCGCGCCTGGATGTACCTCGAGCAGCTCGGCCGCGGGCACCTCGTCGGCTGGAGCCCCAACTGGTACTTCGGCTTCCCGCTCGGCGAGCTCTACCCGCCGCTCGGCGACCTCCTCTTCGCGGCGATCCACACCCTCGGCGGCGGCCTCCTCAGCCACCCGCAGGCCTACGCCCTGACCTTCACCGCGGCCTATGTCGGCCACGCGCTGGCGACGGTGCGCGCGGCCCAGCTCCTCGGCGTCGGGCCGATCGCGGCCGGCCTCGCCGGCGCCTTCCTCCTCGGCGACCCCGGGGCGATCCGCGAGGGCGGCTGGATCTTCACGGCGAAGTACGCCGTGTGGTTCCAGCCGCTGGCCTGCAGCCTCGCCTGGTGGGGGCTGGCGTCGGTCTCGGCGGCGCTCGACCACGGCCGCCGCGCCCAGCTCGAGCTGCGCCGCCTCGCCCCGGCGGCGCTCCTCCTCGGCGCCGCGCTCCTCACCCACCCGATCGCCCTGCCGATGATCGCGGCCGGCCTCCCGCTGCTCGCGCTCTTCCTCGGGATCCGCAGCCGCCTCGGCATCGGCCGCGCCCTCGTCGGCGGCGGGCTCGTCGGCGGCCTCGCCTTCGCGCTCGCCTCGTGGTGGGTGGTGCCGCTGCTCGCCCACCGCCATTGGATGAGCACCTACGGCCAGCTCTACATCTCGCTCGAGCGCGGCCTCGAGCGCCTCGCCGACGGCCAGTGGTCGCAGAACATGGTCGTCGGCGTCGGCGTGATGGTCGCCCTCGGCCTCCTCCGCGCCCTCCTGATCGGCGGGCGAGGCCTCCGCTTCCTCGCCGTCTTCGCGCTCCTCCTCTACGTCGGGGCCTACGCCGACGTCTTCTTCGCGCTGCGCCTCGACTGGCTCGCCGAGGGCTTCCGCAGCATCCAGTACCAGCGCTTCATCACCTGCGCCAAGCCGGCGCTCTTCATCGCCGCCGGCCTCGGCTTCACGCTGCCGTGGTCGCTCTTCGACCGCCGCTGGTGGCCGCGCTTCGAGGGGGCGCGGCGCTACGTCGGCCGGCCGCTCGGGCTGCTGATCTGCGTCGCCCTCCTCGACGAGGTGGTCACCGAGCACCGCGTCGAGGTCGTCCGCCACGACATCGGCGAGCTCCGCTTCGATCGCCGCGACGACCCGGAGTTCGACCGCGATCTCCGGCGCTTCGGCGCCTGGGCGGGCGAGCGCTGGGCGGCGCGCGAGCGCTTCTACCGGCTCGCCCTGCGCGCGCCGCAGCACGACCACTCGCTCGTCGACTCGATCCTCTGGAGTCACACGCCGTCCTACAAGCTCGGCTTCACGCCGGGCGAGACCTTCGCCCACAAGCCCGAGCGCGGCAGCGCGGAGCTCCTCCGCCGCCTGCGGATCCGCTACGCCGTCAGCACCGGCGACTGGGTGTCGAGCGACGCCCCCGAGGTCATCCGCTTCGGCGACATCAAGGTCTGGGACTACGCCTACGATCGCTACAACGCCGTCGCCGAGCTCGACGGCCCCGGCGAGGTCGAGGTCCTCGAGGAGGACTACGACGCCGGGCTCATCCAGGTCCGCGTGCGCGACGCGGGCCCGGGGGCGCGCCTCGTCTTCAACGTCGCCGGCTACCCGCGCTGGCAGCTCTTCCGCGGCGAGCGCGAGCTCGAGTGGGTCGAGGTCCCGGCGATCGGCGCGGGGCGCCCGGCGACGCAGGAGGAGCGCCGCGCCGGGCTCCTGCGCGAGGGCCCGCCGGGGGCGCCGTCGGGGAGCGAGCCGATGCTCATGGCGGTCCCGGGGGCGCGCGACGGGGTCTACACCCTGCGCTACCGCTACTGGGTCCCGGCCGACGTCCTCGGCCTCGGCGGGCTGCTCGTCGCCCTCCTGCTCCTCGGCCTCGGCGTCCACCCGCGGACGCGCGCGCGCGTCGATCGCGGGCTCGAGCGCGTCGCCGCGCTCCTCCGTCCGCGCGTCGTGATCGCCCTCGGGGCGGTCCTCGTGATCGCCGTCGGCGGCCGCTACTACCTCGGCTACCGCAGCGAGTCGGGCTCGGCGGTCGGGTGGTTCTACCGCGGCGGCGTCGCGGAGCTCGGCGACGCCGAGCCGGCGATGATCAAGGTCTCGCGGATCATCCGCCCGGCCGTGCTCCTGCGCCCCGAGGAGGGGGAGCAGGCCTGGGTGACGTTCTCGGGCGTCGACCCCGGGCGGTCGATCGGCGGCCGTCGCCCGCCGCTCGTCGGCTGGTACGCGACCTCCGACGAGACGTTTAAGCGGAAGAAGGCGTCACCGCGCGGCCTGGTGCTGAAGGTGGCGATCCGCCCGACGGGGAGCGCCGGGCCCTTCACGCCGGCGGTGACCGTGCGGCCGCAGAAGGTCTGGGGCGAGCAGCTCCTCGAGATCCCGACGGACGCCGTGCCCGACGGGCCGATCGACGTGGTCGTGATGCTCCGCGCGCCCGAGCGCGCGCCGGCGACCTACACCCTCGGCTTCAACCTCCAGCTCGGCGCGCCCTCGGGCGGCTGAGGGCGCTCGTAGCGAGCACCTGTCTCCCTGAGCAGCTCGGGGAGACGGCGCGGTGCGGCGCTCGATCGTGGAGCCCGCGGGGGTGCCCGCGAGCCCGCGTGAACGCGGAGGGCGCGGGGCGTCGCGTCGGCGCGGCGGCTGTGGTAGGAGCGAGGCGTGTTCGACCCCGACGCCGAGGAGCAGCGCCGCTACTGGGCGGGGATCCGCCGGCGCCGCGATCCGACGCACCCGGCCGTCGAGGCCTTCGCGGCGTCGAAGCTCGCGTTCATCCGCGACGCACTCCCCGGGGACGCGCGGACGATGCTTGAGGTCGGGGCCGGCAACGGCTACTTCAGCCGCAGCTTCGCCGAGGCCTTCGACCTCACGGCGCTCGACGCCTCGGCGAACATGCTGGCGATGAACCCCCTGCCGCCCGCGCGCAAGGTCGAGGGGGTCGCGGAGGCGCTGCCCTTCGCCGACGACGCCTTCGACGTGGTGTTCGCCGGCAACCTCCTCCACCACCTCGAGGCCCCGGCGATCGCCGTGCGCGAGATGGCCCGCGTCGCGCGGCGTCACGTCGTCCTCCTCGAGCCCAACGCCCTCAACCCGGCGATGCTCCTCTTCGGGCTCCTCAAGCGGGCCGAGCGCGGCGCCCTCAAGTTCACGCCGGGCTACCTCCGCGACCTCGGGCGCGGCGTCGGTCTGCGCCTGCGGGCGGCGACGGTCCTCGGGGCCGTGCTGCCCAATAGGACGCCGGCGGCCGCCCTGCCGCTCGTCCGCCACCTCGAGCGGCCGTCGCCCCTCGGCTTCTACGCGATCGCGGTCTTCGACGTCTGAGCGGCGGGGCCGAGCCCGGTCCAGGGCGTCCGCGCGACCGACTCGGCGGCCGCGCGGACCGAGCCCCACGCGAGGAAGAACCAGCTGCCCATGGGGACAGGGACCGGGCGCCGGCCGCCCGCGGGTTGCGCGATCTGTTGCGGAGTCGTCACGGAGCTGCGGGCGAGCGGTGACAGCGATCGGCGATCGTCGGCGCCGTCGATGCCGCTGCCCCACGACTTTCGCCTCCTCCCGGTCGCTCTGATCACCGCGCTCGCCTCGGGCGGCTACGCCGTCGACGCGAGCTCGGAGGGGGCGCCGGCGGCCCCGCGGGGGAGCTACGCCCCTGTCGCGGCGCCGCTCGTCGAGCGCGTCGAGGCCGACTACCGCGGCGTCTTCGGCGGCGACGCGGAGATGATCGAGGTGCGCTCGGGCGACGCCTTCGACCGCCTCTGCGCCGGCGGGCTGCCGCTGACGCTCGCCGCCCGCCAGCCCTCGGCGAGCGAGCAGCGCGCCTGCGCGGCGGCGGCGATCGACCTCGTCGAGATCCCGCTCGCCTTCGACGCGGTGGTCCTCGCCGTGCCGCGCAGCAACGACTTCGTCGATCACCTGACGGTCGACGAGCTGCGGACGATCTGGTCGCCGGCGGCGCGCGGCCGGGTGCTCCGCTGGTCGGACGTCCGCGAGGGGTGGCCCGACGCGCCGCTGCGCCTCTACGGCCCGGCGGTCGACGACGGCGCCCTCGACAGCCTCAGCGCGGCGCTCTTCGGCGACCCGGAGGCGCGCCGCGACGACTACGCGGCCGCCGACGAGGGCCACCTCGCGGCGGCGATCCTCGGCGACGCCGACGCGCTCGGGGCCCTGAGCTACGAGGCCTACAGGCCGCGCCGCCACCACGTCCGCGCCGTGCCGATCGTCAACGACGACGGCGTCGCCGTCTTCCCGTCGGAGGAGACCGTCTCGGACGGCCTCTACCGCCCGCTGACCCGGCCGATCGCCGTCTACGTCAGCGCCGCGGCCCTCGACGACCCGGAGGTCGAGCGCTTCGTCCGCTTCGCCCTCGCCGACGTCAGCCGGGTGACGGACGAGCTCGGGGCGATCGCCCTCGCGCCGCTGGCCTACGAGGTCGTCGGCGAGCGCCTCGCCGCGCGGGCGACCGGGCTCCTCTTCGACGACCGCTGGCCGTCGCGGGTCGCCTCGCTGCTCGCCGGGCGCTGAGCGGGGGCGGGGCCGCGCCGCTCGCCGCGTCAGTGTTGCGTTGCCGCGCCCGCGTATAGGCCGTAGGTTTGGGCCTCGCGGGCCCGCGGGGCTCGAGCGCCTGCGCGAGCGCAGGCCGAGAGAGCCGAGACATGACGACCCTCAAGGTGCGCAACATCCCCTTCGACTTCTCCGGCGAGGTCCCCTTCCTGTGGAACCCGGAGGTCCCCGCGTTCTCGCTGACGGCCAACGCGATCGGCGTCATCGCGATCGCCTTCGAGAAGTACATCGTCCAGGTGATCAAGCAGGCGAAGGCGCAGATCACCGACCCGGCGGTCGCCGCCGAGGCCGACGCCTTCCTGCGCCAGGAGGCCCAGCACGCCCGCGTCCACCGCCTGCACATGAAGGCGCTCGCGCGGCGGTATCCTGGCCTTAAGGACACGGTCGATCGGGCGGTCGCGCTCTTCGACGAGCTCCTGGCCGAGCGCTCGCTGAAGTACCACCTCGCCTACATCGCCGACCTCGAGGCCTCGTTCACGCCGACGTTTAAGCTGATGCTCGACAACGAGGAGCAGCTCTTCCGTCCAGGCGACGAGCGGGTCGCGTCGATGTTCCTCTGGCACTTCGTCGAGGAGGTCGAGCACCGCAGCTCGGCGCTGCTGATCTACCGCGGGCTCGGCGGCGGCGAGGTCTATCGCTTCGCGGTCCTGCCCTCGGTCGTCCGCCACATGGGGCGGGTCCTCGAGGTGATCGCCGAGGGCTTCAACGCCCACGTCCCGGTCGAGGATCGCGAGGTCGACGCGCGCCTCCTGCTCCCCGGCTTTCGCGTGAGGCGCTCGCTTCGCGCGCTGCTGCCGTCGCGTCGCGGCGAGGGCGACGAGGCGCCGCTGCCGGACGGCCTCGGGGCGGTGCCGTCGAAGGATCGGCGGGCGGCGTCGTGGCGGATCCTCCTCTCGCAGGTCCCCAACCACGACCCCGAGCACCAGCCGCTGCCGGCCTTCGCCGCGGAGTGGCTCGAGCGCCACGCCCGCGGCGAGGACGTCCTTCGCTGGTACTCGTCGCGGCGCGCCGGCTAGGACGCGACGCGCGGGCGGGGCGGGGCGGGGCGGCAAAAGGGTCGAGCGCCGCGGCGACGCTCGACCCTCCGCGTTCTCAGCGGCGCGGCGCTCAGCGGGCGCGTGCGTCGATCGCTCGCGGGGTCGGCAGGCCGTCGCCTGCGCCCTGCTCGGCGATGCAGCCGAGCCAGTCCTGCCAGTCCTCGACGCCCGCGGGGTGGGCCTCGCCGCAGTCCGCCCAGCAGTGCAGGACGCAGGAGTCGGGCAGGCAGCTGCACTTCGATGACACGCAGGCGCTCATCTCGACGCAGGCCGGGTTGGCGTAGCACGCCTCCTGGTCCGCGACGCACACCGACGGCGGGATCTCCATGCACTCGGCGGCGTCGCAGCGCTCGATCGCACCCCACAGCGTCAGGCCCTCGGCGGCCTTCTTGATCGGGAGCGAGTCGCAGGCCAGGTTGTTGATGCACACGCGATCGTAGTCGCAGTCCTCGGCGAACTGGCTGACGAGCCCGCAGGCGAGGCTCGCGTCGCAGGCGAGCTTCTCGGCGGCGCACTCCGGGCAGAGCTCATCGCCGGTGCTCCCGTCCGTACCGGTGGGCGACGTCGTCGAGGTCTCCGCGTCGGTCGTCGCGCCCGTGACCTCGGCGGCGGTCGTCGAGTCCTCGGCGGTCGTCGACGCGGCGGTCGTCGGGCCCTCGGCGGTCGTCGACGCGGCGGTCGTCGGGCCCTCGGCGGTCGTCGACGCGCCGTCGCCCGTCGCCTCGGTCGCGCCGGCGCCGGTCGAGCCGTAGGAGGGGTTGAGGAGGACGCAGCCGCCGCTCGCGGTGGTCGCGGCGGCGAGCCAGAGCGCGCGGATCGTCAGGTTTTGACAGGATGAACGTATCGACATTCGTCGCTTCCATTTCTCTGTGCGGGCGCACAGGGGTCTACGCGGGGCCCGCGGGATGCGGGGCCCCGTTGCGCCGTCGGTGCGCCGCGCGAGGCGGCTCACCGGCGGCGAACTCAGGGATCGAGGGGGCGACAGCGAGGCGTCAGCGTCGCCGCGTCGCGCCCGGGGATGAGCGCGCGCATGTCTTATTGGACATGTTTTCTATGGGGCGTCGCACTCGCGCCAGGCGAGCCAGCGCGGGTCGTCGGAATCGGGGCACGCGCCCTCGCATCGAGTTCGCGCCGCGTCGTCGAGGCAGGAGCAGCGGTCGACGCACTGACGCCGCGCGTCACAGGTCGCGTCGGCGCGGCAGTCGTTCTCCTCGGCCTGGCATGGGAACGTCCCCAAGTGGCAGGCGACGCAGCGCAGGGCCGCGCCGAAGTCCTGGACCGCCTGTCCGGCGATCTCGGCGTCGTAGCTCTCGGTCAGCGCCGGGCAGGCGAGGCTGTGGATGCAGACGATCAGCTTCACGCCGCATTCGTCACCCTGGCAATCCATGCAGGTCGGGCAGTCTGGGCAGTCATCGCATTCGCCGCAGTCCTGGCAGGCCTCGCACGCGACGATGAGCGGATCGATCTCGGCGCAGGTGCCGGAGCAGAGCGCGTCGCAGTCGGGGCAGAGCGGAGCGCCGCCGGTCGAGGTGGACGAGCTCGCGTCGGAGGTCGCGGTCGAGGTCGCGGTCGAGGTCGAG
>JAGQIT010000023.1 GCA_020431135.1 Myxococcales bacterium
GCGAGGTGGGTCTTGGCGACGCAGATCGGCAGGTCCTTGTAGCCGGCCTTCTCGAGCGCCTTGATCCGCTGCTTGGCGTTCGTCGAGATGTCGACCCCCTCGGCGCCGTAGACCCGCGTGGCGAGCTGCTTGATCCGCCCGGCGATCCCGCCCTCGAGGTCGTAGCCGAAGGTCGGCGTCGTCGGCGAGGCGACCTTGACGACCTCGCGGGCGAGCTCCTCCGCACCCGCGCCGCCGTCCATGAAGCCGCTGTGGGTCGCGAAGCCGGCCCCGTCGCCGCGGGCGATCGCCTCGACCGCGGCGATCTCGGCCGGCGTGTCGCTGGGGAAGCGGTTGACGACGACGACGACCGGCGGCCCGAAGCCCTTGGCGATGCGGATGTGGTGGCGCAGGTTGCCGGCGCCCTTCTTCACCGCGTCGACGTTCTCGGCCTCGATCTCTTTGTCGAGCTTCTTGCCGAACTTGCTAGCGACGACGCCGGCGTGGACCTTGAGGGCGCGGATCGTCGCGACGATCACCGTGCACGCGGGCGAGAGGCCGCCGGCGCGCGCCTTGATGTCGGTGAACTTCTCGAGGCCGAGGTCGGTGCCGAAGCCGGCCTCGGTGACGACCCAGGGCGAGCGGGTCAGGGCCCAGCGCGTCGCCAGCAGCGAGGAGTTGCCGTGGGCGATGTTGGCGAAGGGGCCGGCGTGGAGGAGCGCCGGCGTGCCCTCGGTGGTCGCCACGAGGTTGGGGTGCATGGCGTCGCGCAGGAGCAGGCTCATCGCCCCGGCGGCGCCGATCTCCTCGGCGGTCACCGGCACCTTGGCGTAGGTCTCGCCGACGATGATCGCCCCGAGGCGGCGGCGGAGGTCGGCGCGATCCTTGGCGAGGGCGAGGATCGCCATGACCTCGCTGGCCTCGTTGATCTCGAAGAAGCTCTCGCGCGGGACCCCGTTGGCGACGCCGCCGAGGCCGGTGATCACCTGGCGCAGGGCGCCGTCGTTGACCGGGCAGGTGCGCGGCCAGGTGACCCGCCGCGGGTCGAGGCCGAGGGCGTTGCCGTGGCGCATGTGGGCGTCGACCATCGACGCGAGGAGGTTGTGCGCCGCGCCGACGGCGTGGCCGTCACCGGTGAGCCCGAGGTTGATCAGCGCCGGCGGCAGGACCTCCGACTTGCCGCCGCCCGCTCCGCCGCCCTTCGCCCCGAAGACCGGCCCGAGCGACGGCTGGCGCAGGCACGCGACCGTCTTCTCGCCGATCCGGTTGAGGGCCATCGACAGGGCGATCGAGGTCACGGTCTTGCCCTCGCCGAGGTGGGTCGGGGTGATCCCGGAGACGACGATCAGCTTGCCGTCGACGTCGCCGTCGCCGGCCTTGAAGCTGTCGAGCTTGGCGCACTCGCGGCCGTAGGGGAGGAAGGCGGCGCTGTCGGGATCGACGCCGAGCTGCGCGGCGAGGGGGGCGAGGGGGTGGGAGTGGGCCATGCGGTCGACAATGCCACGGCGCCGCGCCGCGTTGGAGATCGAGGATCGTCTGGCGCCGGCCCGCGGCTTCGCGGGCTTTTTTCGCCGGCTCGCGCCTTTGGGTATACCGATGGGCGATGGCCTCGCTCGCGCTCACCGCTCGCAACTCCGCCCGCTTCGTCGCCCTTGACCAGCGTTCGTCGGCCGACGACGGAATCACCGGGCGCCCCGGCGCGTCTGCGCTGGCGATGCGCGAGGAGGGACGTGAGGTCGCCATGAAGGAGCGCACGGGGGCCGGGCCGGGCCGCGGCCTCCGGGTCGTCATCGCCGGCGGCGGCACCGGGGGGCACCTCTTCCCCGGGATCGCCCTCGCCGAGGAGATCCAGCGCGAGGGCGGCGAGGTCCTCTTCGTCGGCACCGACCGCGGCATCGAGGCCCGCGTCGTCCCCGAGCAGGGCTACGCGCTGGCGAAGATCGACGCGAGCGGCATCAAGGGGCGCGGCGTTCTCGGGCTCGTCCGCGGCCTCGCCCGCCTCCCCGGGGCCTGGTGGCAGAGCCGGGCGATCCTAAAGCGCTTCCGCCCGGACGTCGTCGTGGGCGTCGGCGGCTACGCCTCGGGCCCGCTGATCGCGACCGCGGCGATGATGGGGATCCCCGGCGGCATCATGGAGCAGAACAGCGTGCCTGGGATCACCAACCGGATCCTCGCGCGCGTCGTGAAGCGGATCTTCTGCACCTTCGAGGATCCCAAGGGCTTCTTCCCGGCGCAGAAGTGCGTCCTCACCGGCAACCCGATCCGCCGCCAGCTCCTCGCCAGCCTCCAGGGGGACGAGGACACCGCCGCCGCGACGCCGCCGCGCCTCTTCGTCTTCGGCGGCTCGCAGGGGGCGCGGGCGATCAACCGGACCTTCCTCGCCGCGCTGCCGACCCTGCTGGAGGCGCTCCCCGACCTCGAGATCTGGCACCAGACCGGCAAGGCCGACTACGACGAGGTGAAGGCGGGCTACGCCGCCCTCGGCCTCGAGGCGCCGAAGGTCCGCGTCGACGCCTTCATCAAGGGGATGGCCGAGCCCTACCGCTGGTGCGACCTCGTCCTGTGCCGCGCCGGCGCGACCTCCCTCGCCGAGCTGACGGCCGTCGGCCGCCCGGCGGTCCTCGTGCCCTTCCCCCACGCGACCGACAACCACCAGGAGCACAACGCCCGCTCGCTCGTCGACGCCGGCGCGGCGACCCTGCTGCGCGAGTCGGAGTGGAGCGCCGACACCCTCGCCGAGCACCTGCGGTCGCTCCTCGGCGATCGCGAGCGGCTGACGACGATGAGCCGGTCGATGCTCGCCGCGGCCCGGCCCGACGCCGCCGGGCACATCTACAGCGAGCTCGTCACCCTCGTCGGCGATCGCCGCTGAGCGCCGCCGCGCGCCGCCGCGCGGGCCCGCGCCGATCGCCTGCGGATGGACGCTCGCCGCGTCGCCGACGTACGCTGATCCTCCTGGATGGAGATCCGCTCGGTCATCGCCCCGCGCCGCGATCGCTACGCGATCGTCGCCAAGGACAAGGTCGAGGTCCGCGGCGCGCCCGGGTCCGGCGAGGCCGTGCCCCGCTTCATCGGCTACCTCCTCCAGGTCCGCGCCGAGATCCAGAACTTAAAGGGCGCGATCGATCGCCTCCAGCAGGCGGCGAGCCTCCGCGACTCGCGCTCGCGTGAGGCCGAGGTCAGCCTCGCCCTCGCCGAGGGCGCGGCGATCGAGAGGCGCAACCGCGAGCGCGTCTGCGACCTCCTCGGCCGCCTCCACGCCTGGATGGAGGAGCACGCCGTTCTCCACCAGTGGTGCGCCGACCAGGTGATCCACATCGAGAACGCCTGGGAGCGCGTCGAGTTCCACCTCGATCGCCTGCGCGCGGCGGTCGAGGAGGGCAAGGCGGGCGACGCCGTCGTCCTCACGGCGAGCATGGAGATCGACCGCCAGTGCGAGCGGATGATCCTGCTGATCGGCTTCCTGACGATCCCCGGCCGCGTCAACGAGCACCTCCGCCAGCTCCGCATCGGCCAGGCGCTCGACTTCCACCGCGACTTCGTCGACGAGCTCCCGGACCCCGGCGAGCGCGTCCAGCTCCTGACGACGATGCGCTCGCACCCCGCCGAGATCGAGGGCGTCGTCGACGTCGAGCGCGGCCTTATCTACCGGACCGCGCCGACCCGCGGGCGTCAGATGTTCTCGGTGGTCCTCCAGCTCATGACCTGGCTCGGCCTCGGCGGCGGCCTGTGGGGGATCGCCCACACCGGCGTCTGGCCCGAGCTCGGCGAGCCGGCGATCCTCGTCGAGCGCTACCTCTTCGTCACCCTCGGGTCGATCCTCCACCTCGCGCTCGGCACCCTCAAGCAGCGGCGCGCCGGCAAGGCCGGGGAGATCCACGCGCTCGACGACCTCCTCCTCTTCGTCCACGTCCGCGAGGTCGCGATCGCCTGGACGATCTTCGCGGTCAGCGTCGGCACCGTCGGCCTGTGCTTCCTCAACCCCGACGCCAGCCCCGAGTCGGCGCTGATCGTCGGCTTCAGCCTCGACTCGTTCATCGACCTCTTCTTGATGCGCTTCGAGACCAAGGCGACCGGGGTCAGCGCGGCCGTGAAGCCTTGAAGTCGCGCCGCCGGCCGCCGCGAGAGCGACGGCCGGCGGACGCGGCGGCTCGGCGCGGGCGGATCAGTAGACGCGGACCGAGAAGCTGCCGATGTACGGGGTCAGCGACGGCCCCTGCCCGAAGTTCGGGAAGCAGCTGAACATGTTCATGTCGTTGTTCCACGACAGCTCGCCGCCCGGCGTCCAGGCGCCGAAGTTGCGCGCGTTGTTGTTGCCGACGGTGTGCAGGTACGGCGCGACCAGGAGCTTGATGTTGTTGTAGTACGTCGAGTTGATCGGATCGTCGTACGTCATGATCACGTAGCCGTTGCCCTGCGAGCCGCCGCAGCCGCTGTTGCTCGAGTTCTTGCCGGAGATCCGCAGGAGATCGCCGTTGTCGAGCTTGATGATCCGGTCGTGGTTAGCGACGTTGTACTGGATGTTGAGCGACGCGGTCGACGTCAGCTGGTCGTACGACCAGCTTCCGACCTTGGTCCCGCTCGCCTGGTAGATGACCTGATCGTTGGGGTCGCGGACGGTGATCTCGACGTTGTTGCCGACCGCGTCGACGCAGGCGTCGAACCAGTCGGCGCCCATGAGGTCCTCCTGGTCGGTGTTGGTGAACGAGAAGCAGTTCTCGTTGGTGCAGTTGGCGCTGCAGCCGTCGCCGTCGTCGGTGTTGCCGTCGTCGCACTCCTCGACGCCCTCGAGGGTGAAGCCGTCGCCGCAGACGTTGTCGGTGCAGTCGCCCTTGCAGGCCTTCGTGTCGCCGTTGGCGTCGCCGTCGTCGCACTCCTCGACGCCCTCGTAGAGGAAGCCGTCGCCGCAGACGTTGTCGGTGCAGTCGGCCTTGCAGGCCATCATGTCGCCGTTGGCGTCGCCGTCGTCGCACTCCTCGAAGCCGTCATAGACGAAGCTGTCGCCGCAGACGGCGTCCAGGCACTCGCTCGTGCACGCGTCGGTCGCCTCCATGTTGCCGTCGTCGCACTCCTCGTTCTCTTGCTTGATGTTGTCGCCGCAGAGCGCGGCGACGCAGGTGTTCGAGCACCCGTCGAGGTCGTTGTCGTTGCCGTCGTCGCACTCCTCGACGCCCTCGTAGACGAACGTGTCGCCGCAGATGTTGGTCGTGCAGTCCGACTTGCAGGCCATCGTGTCGCCGTTGGCGTCGCCGTCGTCGCACTCCTCGCCGCGCTCCATCACGCCGTTGCCGCACTCGATCGGCGGCGGCGTGACGCAGACGTCGGCCTCGCAGACGAGCGGGGCGTCGCAGGCCCCGGCGTCGCACGGGCAGTTCTCGGTCCCCGGCGTGCAGCCGCCCGTCGTCTCGGAGGTCGTCGTGTCGGTCGTCGTGTCCGAGTCGCTCTCGCTCCCGCCGGTGGTCGTGGTCGAGGTGTCGGCCGTCGTCGACGGGTCGGTCGTCGAGGTGCCGGTCGTCGTCGTCGTGTCCGTCGTAGTGGTCGTCGTCGCGTCGGTGTCGCTCGCGGTCGACACCGAGTCGTCACCGCACCCGGCGGCGACGCTGAGGGCGAGCATCGCCGGGAGCAGGCGGGCGAACGAGGGGAGGGGGATAAACGCGGGCTTTACGGTCATGGGCTTCCTCTTCGGGCAGGGGTCCGCGTCGAGCGGTGGGGAGCGCCGCGTCGACCAAGGACATGAGAACCAACCCGACGATCGTACGCCAACGGCCGCGCGCGGCGCTCGCCAAGCGAGCGGTCCGCCGTCGAACGTCGTGTCGGTCGCCGGGCCGGCGCTGTCAGGCTCGCGCACGCGCGCCGGGTCGGCGCGAGGGTCGTCGTGGGGGCGCTCTCGAGAACATCTGATGTCTAATGGGACATGTTGTGTCCGCGGACGCGCGAAGCGCCGATGTGAGCGCGTAACGCACCGCATCGCACCGCCGCCGCTGGCCTCGCAAGGAGCCTGTCCGAGTGTCCGACCGCACTCATCTGCCCCGGTCGAGCCTCTCGCCTCCGCCAGAGCCGTACGGTGGCGACACGAGACCGCGCGCCGGCTTGCGGGGCCGCCTCCAACGAGGCTGTCCCACTCTTCGTCGCGCGAGGCCTCTGCGAGGGCTCCTAGCGCTCGGCCGAGGGCGGCGACGGAGGTGCGGCCGGCCGCCTGGCGATCAGCGCTGGCCGAGGGCGCTCATGCAGTACTTGAGGCCGTCGCGCAGCGTCGCCAGGGTGACGACGCCCCCGAAGCTCGAGTCGAGCTCGACGATCGTCTGGGCGACCGCGGCGCGGATCCCCGTGACCACGCACCTGGCCCCGAGGAGCTCGACCGCCCGGGTGATCCGCAGGAGATGATCGGCGGTGTGGCTGTCGATCATGTCGACGCCGGTGACGTCGAGGATCGCGAAGCGAGACTGCGTCCGTTGGATCTCGGCGAGGAGGCGATCCATCATCGACTGGGCGCGCACGCTCGACAGGGCGCCGAGGACAGGTAGGGTCAGGACGCCGTCCCAGATCTGCATGATCGGCGTCGACAGGGCGTCGAGGTCGCGGCGCTGGGCCTCGATCACGGCGAGGCGCTCCTGGGCCTCGCGCTCGGCCCGCTGGCGCTCTTCGTAGGCGCCCTGGAGCTTGTGCAGCGCGACCGCGAGGTCGGCCCGCGTCGCCTTGTCGCTGGCGAGGAGATTGTCGAGCTTCTGCTCGATCGTCTGATCCGAGGGCGAGACCTCGAACTCGTCGCAGTCGTCGCCGGTCGCCTGCGAGCGCGTCTGCACCGCCCAGCAGTTGGCGCCGAAGAGCTTGGTGCACAGGCCGGCGAACTTCCCTGCCATCATGCTCGAGCCCCAGTTCACCCCGAGGGCGCGCTGGTAGAGCGCCTCCCAGCCGTTGATGACGCGGAAGCGGCCGACCTTCGCCGCGCGGTCGAGCGAGACGACGCTCCAGCTGCCCCAGCCGCAGGTGTTCGCCAGGATCCCGAGCTTCTCGAGGCCGACCTCGAAGCTCTCGAACTGCGAGATGAAGCCCCAGTCGCCGGCGACGCTGTCGCGTCCGCCGCTCTGCATGGCGATGTTGAAGCGCTCCGTGCCGACCATGCGCTGCATGCCCTGCATGAGCCCGGCGAGCGAGGTCTCGATCCAGAGGGCGAGCGACGGCTGCTCGCTGATCAGGAGCAGGCCGCGCTCGGGCCTCCAGAGGAACTCGTTGCCCTCCACGTCGATGCGCATAGGAGCTTTGTCGGGCGGCTGCGTCATCATCTCCTCCTCGTCGAACGATCATCGCGGCGGAGGGGCCACGAGGGCAAGGTTCGCGGGGTCTCGGGGTCGCGCAAGAATCGCTGCGCGCGGCGGGCCCCCATCAGCGCGCACGAGCCCCGCGAAGACATCCCCATGAGGCCTAGCGAGGTCGCGACGACGACGACGTCGGCGTCGACGTGGCGCGAGAGCACGCGCCGGCGCGACGCGACGCGAGCCGCCCTCGCCCGCCCGCCCCGACGAGCGCGGCGCGAGGCGGCGAGGGGGTCCGAGCGTCCGCCACCCGCCCGACGAGGTCGTCGCCCCAGCTCGCTAGTCGTGGAGGCCGCCGCGAGCTCGCGGGCGGACGGGCGCGCCCTCGGCTCGGCGGCGGAGGTCGTCGAGGAGCTGCTGGGTGGTCGAGGCCCCGAGGAGGGTGCGGAGCATCGGCCGCAGGCCGTCGCAGACCTTGTCGATGTCGCTCGCGCGCAGCTGCTCCGGGTCCTTCTTGATCCGCTTCGCAACCAGCTCGAGCGCCTTTCGGGCGGTCAGCTTGCCCAGCGTCGGCTCGAGGAACTCGATCACGGTCTTATGGAACTCGGCCATCGGGACCCGCAGGTGATCGCCGCGGATCCGGCCGCGTGGGGCCGCATGCGCGGGACTTCGCCCTATGCGTGCAGGCCAGCTTACCCCGGCGCCGAAACCCCGGTCAAAGGATATGCGCGAGGCCCGCCATCCTCCCGGGGCTGGACGGGGTTTCCGCGGGGGACTCGGCGCCGGTCGAGGCCAACAGTGCGCAAACTCTGATCCGCCCCGAGGTCGCCGTCGCCCCGCGTTGATCGCCATGCAGTACCTTGTCGGCGCCCTAGCGAAAGGCCCCGCTGATGTCCGATCCGACCGAGTTCCTCGCCGCGCTCGCCCCGACTGACACCTTCGTGCGCCGCCATCTCGGCCCCCGTGAGCACGAGCTCGCGCAGATGCTCGCGACCGTCGGCGTCGACTCCCTCGAGGCCCTGATCGCGGCGACCGTGCCGGCGTCGATCCGCGCGCAGGCTCCCCTCGAGCTCGCGGATGATCTCGCGCCCGAGCGCGACCCGGGCGAGCGCGAGGCCCTCGACGCCCTGCGCCGGATGATGGGGAAGAACCAGGTGCTGCGCTCGCTGATCGGCCAGGGCTACTACGGCGCGATCACGCCGCCGGTCATCCAGCGCAACATCCTCGAGAACCCCGGCTGGTACAC
>JAGQIT010000024.1 GCA_020431135.1 Myxococcales bacterium
AGCCGACGACCCCGAGCTGGACACCAAAGGAGGGGCGCGCGAGGCCGCCGATGTCGGCGAGCGCCCCGGTCGTCAGGGCGAGCGCGCGGCGCTTCGGCGGGCGCCTGCGCGTCGGCGGCGGAGCGAGGCCAGCGCCCGTGGAGCCGCGGTCGAGCGCGATCGCCTCGACCGGCTCGTCCGCCTCGAGCGAATCGTTCGCCTCGACCGACCCCGCCTCGACCGGCTCGCTCGCCTCAGCGAGCGCGAGCGGCTCCGGCTGCGGCGGCTCCGGCTGCGGCGGCTCCTCTGCTCGCCCGCTCCCCGACTCGACCGCAGGAACGCCGGCGACGCGCCCCTCCTCGGCGAGCACCGAGAGCAGGACGAGCGCCGCCTCGGCGAGCTCATCACAGCTCTCGGCCTCGAGGTGTCGGCGCTCCCCCGCGTCTCCCCAGTGGATCCTCAGGTCAAGCGCCCACCCGCTCGCCGTCGGCGACACGCGGGCGTCGGCCGCGACGTTGAGCTCCCCCTCGCCGACGAGCGCCGCGAGGCGCGACGCGACCTCGGCCTCGCTCGGGCAACGATCCGCCGGCGCCTCCCAGCGCAGGCCGCCCGCGGAGCCGCTCGAGGGCGCGAGCGCGAGGCCCGCTATGAACAACGTAGGGAGGAGCACCGAAGACGATAGTACGCGCTCCGCCCTGCGCGCCCAGGGCGAAGGTCGAGGAGAATCGATCGCGATCCACAGACCGGATCCGCCGCGCGCCGGAGAAGACCAGAGATGCCATGCAGTCGAACCTCGCATCCATCACAACCCCCCTCCCCCTCTCACCCGCGTCGCCGCTCGCCTTCGCCCTGGCGCTCGCGATCGTCGCCCCTGGCTGTGTCCTCGACATCACCGACTTCAAGGAGTCGGCGACGACCGCAACGACCGCGGTCGTCGAGGACACGACCTCCGACGGCGGCACCTCCGACAGCGGCACCTCCGACAGCAGCACCTCCGTCGCCAGCACGACCACCACCGGCGACGAAGACAGCGCGACGACGCTCGATCCCAACAGCACCGACACGCCGGACACCGACGACGGGGCGCCTACGGGCGGCCCCGGTGAGTCCCCCGCCTGCGACGCCTACACGGACGACATCGATGCCAGCGACCCCGACGCTTGCATCGCTGAGCTCGGCTGCGCCGCGCACACGAGCGAGGAGACCTGCGACGGCAGCTACTACAACATCCACTCCTTCAAGGGCGTCGGCTGCACCTGGGGCAACCTCTTAACCGGGCTCTACATCGAAGAGGAGCAGCTCTGCGACGGCGACATCAAGGGGGTCTGCCGCGCGGCGCTCTTCAACCCCAACGGCGGCCCGCCGTGCGACGGCTACTTCCACGACTTCGGCGACAGCCTCGAGGTCCTCAACCTCGACTGCCACATCCCGCTCGCCGACGACTGGCAGCCGTGCACCGTCGACGGCGACACGGACTTCCCGGCCTGCGATCACTGCTTCCCGGAGCTCCCGTAGGGCAGGACCTCGCGAGAACTCGAGCGCCGAGAAGACCATCGATCACCGCATGCGCCTGGGGAGCAGCGGAGCGGGCCCGTCGGGGCGCTCGAGTTTGAGCGCCCCGACGGGCTCGCTTCGCCCTTCATCCGCGAGGACGACAGAAACCGAGAGAGAATCGCGATCCGCGGGCCAGATCCGACGCGCGCCGGAGAAGACCGGAGATGCCATGCACACTAGCCTTGACCTCACCTCCACCATGCCCCTCCGCCGCCGCGCGTCGCCGCTTATCTCCGCCCTGACCCTCGCCCTCATCGCCCCGGGCTGCGTCCTCGATATCACCGACTTCAAGGAGTCGGCCTCGGCGGCCACCAGCGAGCCCATCGGCGACGCGTCCTCCGACGGCAGCACCTCCGACGCCAGCGCCTCCGACAGCAGCACCTCCGACAGCGGCACCTCCGTCGCCAGCACGACCACGACCGCCAACCCCACCACCACGACCGGCGACACCGGCGATAGCGGCGAATTCCCGGCCTGCTACGCCTACACCCAGGACCCCGAGACCGGCGACGCCGAGGCCTGCGCCGCCGAGCTCGGCTGCGCCGACTTCACCGACTCCGGGGATTGCATGACGATCGGCTACTACAACGACGAGGCGCAGATGGGCGTGGAGTGCCGCTGGGGCAACCTCCTCTTCGACGCGACCTACATCGAGGCCGAGCAGCTCTGCGACGGCAACGTGACGGGTGTCTGTCGCGCCGCGGTCTTCCTCGGCGAGGGCGGCCCGCCCTGCTTCGGCTTCTACAACGACCTCGGCGACACCCTCGAGGTGCTCAACCTCGGGTGCGGCACGCCGATCACCGGCGACTGGGAGGCGTGCTACGTCGACGGCGGCGACGCTGCGTTCCCGCCCTGCGACGACTGCTTCCCGCAGCTCTTCTAGTTCTGCAGGACCCTTGGGACAGGCTACGCGCGACGCCGCCGACGACCGGCGACCAGCACGAAGGCCGCGAGCGCCGAGCCTCCCCCGCCTCCGGCCCCGGCCGGATCGCTGACGCAGCCGCAGCCGGCCTTCGCGGCGGGCGTCGCCATCCCGGCCTTCGCTACGGCCTCCTCGGCCGGCGACTCCGCCTCCGCCTCCGCGGCGTCCGGCGCCGGCGGGTCCGCGAGGGCCGCGTCGCGATGGATCTTCGGGACAGCCGCGTCGCCGTCGACCTCGCCGCCGCTGGCGTCGAGGTAGACGCGGCGCTCCTGCGTCGCCTCGCAGCTGTCGCCGCTCACGGTGACGCGGTAGATCCAGCGCAGCTCCTCCGCCGGCGAGGTGTCGAGGATCGTCCGCTCCCCCCGGAAGCCCTCGCCGCAGGGCGTCCCCTTGGCGACGATCTCGGCGATCCCGTCGCGGTCGAACCTCCCGGGGACGGCGCCGCCGCGGAGCGGCTCGATCTTCGCGGCCTCGTCGGCGTCGACGAGGACGAGCTGCATTTCGCCGCCCGAAGGGTGCCAATCGATCGCCTGGACCTCGCCGGGCTCGAGCACGTGGGCGCCGCGGAAGGTGTTAGCGAGGACGATCGTCTTCCCGGCCGGGAGCTCCGCGTCGACCTGGATCGACAGGCGCAGCCCCTTGTGGTTGTCGGGGAGCATGTCGGCGTGGGCGGCGGTCGCCGTGAGGGCGAGGCCGAGGGCGACGAGGGTGAGGGACGTGCGCATGGATCCCGTATGCCACAGGCCGGTGTAGAATCCGCGCGATGATCGATATCGCCCGTTTTCGCGCCCCCCCGCTCCTCTCCGTCGCCCTCGTCGCCGGCGCCCTCGCGGCCTGCAACCCGACGCCCGGCGAGAGCGCGACCGCGACCGCGGGCGAGTCCGAGAGCGACTCCGGCACCGACACCGACGGCGAGCCCGAGCCCCTCCAGGGCTACGCCGATCTCCACCTCCACATGTTCACCGAGGACGCCTTCGGCGGCGGCTGGCTCCACGGCGCGGCGCTCGGCGATCCGGCCGTCGCCCTCGCGCTCTGCGACGGCGGCAGCCCGGGCGATCACGCCCGCGTCCGCGAGGACATCAGCGACCTCATCGAGACCTGCGACCAGGCGACGATCGACGCGGCGAGCTCGCAGGCGCCGCTCCTCGCGGTCCTCCTGGCGATCGGCGGCGACGAGCTCTCGGAGCTCCTCGGCGAGATCCCCGGCACCCAAGGCGACACCGGCGAGCACCTCGACCGCAAGGGCGGCTGGCCGGAGCTCGACGGCTGGCCGCGCTGGGACACCATCGCCCACCAGCAGTCGTGGGAGGGCTGGCTCAAGGACGCCTATGACTCCGGCCTGCGCGTCGAGGTCATCTCGGCCGTCAGCTTCGACTGGCTGTGCAAGGCGGCGCCGACCGAGAACGTCGCGCGCCCGCAGTGCGACGAGATGGACGACGTCCGCGTCCAGCTCGAGAAGGCCAACCAGTTCGCCGCCGCCAACGACTGGGTGGAGATCGCCCTGACGCCCGAGGACGCCCGGCGGATCGTCTCGGAGGACAAGCTCGCGCTGATCCTCAGCATCGAGGCCTCGCACATCTTCGGCGCCGGCGACTGGCGGGCGCAGCTCGACGAGGTCTACGGCCTCGGCGTCCGCACCCTCCAGCTCGTCCACCAGCTCGACAACCGCTTCGGCGGCGCCGCGCCGCACAACACGATGTTCCACGTCGCTCAGTTCACCGAGAACTGCCACGTCGACGCCGACTGCGGCATCACCTCGCCGGACGTCACCCTCGGCTTCGACGTCGACGCCAACTGCCGCAACGTCCTCGGCCTCACCGCCGAGGGCCGCGAGCTCGTCGACGAGATGATCGGCCGCGGCATGCTCATCGACCTCGCCCACATGTCCGAGGCGCTGGTCTCCGACGTCTACGACGTCGCCGTCACCCACGACTACTACCCGCTCTACTTCTCCCACGCCCACTTCCGCGAGATCATGCTCCCGGAGAAGCAGAAGCAGGAGAAGACGACGCCGGCGTACATCGTCAAGATGGTCCGTGAGACAGGCGGGATGATCGGCCTGCGCACCGGCGCCGAGGAGGTCAACACCTACGAGCCCTCGGCCGTCGACAACAGCTGCCACGGCTCGTCGCGCTCCTTCGCCCAGGCCTACGACTACGGCAGCCGCGGCCTCAAGGTCGACATCGGCTTCGGCGCCGACTTCAACGGCTTCATCCAGCAGCTCCGCCCGCGCTTCGGCGACGACGCCTGCTCGGCGAGCTTCACCGAGGAGCGCCGCTGCCAGGCCAAGGAGGAGCGCCTCGCCGGGCAGAGCGACGGCACCCGCCTCGACGACTGGGGCCTCGCGCACACCGGCCTCCTCGGCGCCGTCCTCGACGACCTCGACCTCCTCGGCAGCGACACCGCGCCGCTGCGCAGCTCGGCCGACACCTTCGTGAGGATGTGGGAGCGGGCCGCCGGCGAGCGCAGCGGCCCGGCCGACGACGCGGCCGACATGGACGAGAGCGGCGTGACGGTCCTGCCCGCGCACGCCATCCGCCGGGCCCAGTACCCGACCGAGTGCGAAGAGACCTACTGCCCGGGCGGCCTGGTCGCCGGCGACTCGTGCCGCTTCGACGCCGAGTGCGAGAGCGGGACGTGCGCGGGCGCGGGCGAGTGCGGCGAGCCCCGCGGCGTCTGCGAGTAGACGCGCGCGATCATCATCGATCCTCCTCACCACCACTACCCCGGGCCCAGGACGGGCCCCGCTGTCGCACGGAGGCGACGACACCATGGCCAACCGCTCCTACCTCTACGCCCTCGACCTCGCGCCCGAGCGGTCGATCAAGGACCTCTCTGAGAACAGGTCCTGGATACCGATCACCCACATGCTCCTCGTCAGCGACGCGCCCGAGCTCGTCGAGTCCGAGCTGTGGAACAACCCCGATCCGATCGCCATCCGCGGCCGCGGCGAGGGCGGCTACCGGCGCTGCGTCGCCCTCCTCGAGCTCCTCAAGGCCCAGCCCGAGCTCCCGGATCGCGCCGAGCTCGAGCGCGAGCTCGACGCGACCCTCGAGTTCCTCGCGCGCCCGGAGAACCGCCGCGCCTACTACCACCTCGAGGGCGGCGAGATCTTCGACCTCGGCGGCGAGCCGATCGCCGAGGCCGCGAGCCAGACGCTGCGGACGATCGGCCAGGTCGCCGCCGACGTCGACGCGCTCGTCGCCGCGCGCAGCCAGGCGCTCTTCCGCGAGGCCAGCACCTGGGAGCTGCGCGAGGCCGAGAGCGACTGGCGGTCGATGCTCGGCCTCTACTTCTCGGACGTCCTCTACTTCCACTTCAAGAGCTGACGCCCCCGCCCGGCGCCCCGTGAGGTCGAGAGGCCGCGCGAGCACCCGGGCGGGCGCGAGGCATGACGGCTGGGGCGCGCCGCTCCAGCCGTCGTGCGATACTCGCCGGCGATGGCGGGCCCGACAAGCGACGGCGAGGCCGAGGCGCTCTGCGCCCCGCTCGACGCGCCGAGCGGCCGCTACATCCCAGAGCGCGAGGTCGGCCGCGGCGCCAGCGGGGTGACCTACCTCTGCCGCCGCGAGGCCGACGGCGCGCGCTTCGTTCTCAAGGAGCTGCGCCTCGAGATGCTCGAGGAGTGGAAGTCGCTCGAGCTCTTCGAGCGCGAGGTCGCGACCCTGCGCTCGCTCGATCACCCGGCGATCCCGAGCTACGTCGACGCCGTCCTCGACCGCGAGCGCGGCCGCTTCGCCCTCGTCCAGGAGTACGTCGAGGGCCGGACCCTCGCCGACGTCATCGACGCCGGCGAGAGCCTCGCGCTCGAGCAGTTCGAGGCCTACCTCCGCGGCGCCCTCGAGGTCCTGGTCTACCTCCACGGCCGCGTGCCGCCGGTGATCCACCGCGACCTCCAGCCGCGCAACCTGATGATCGCCGGCGACCGCCTCTTCGTCATCGACTTCGGCGCCGTGGCCCTGGCGTCGGCGGTGTCGACGACGCTGACCGTCGTCGGCTCCTTCGGCTACATGGCCCCGGAGCAGCAGCGCGGACGCGCGACCCCGGCGAGCGACCTCTACGGCCTCGGCATGACCTTCATCGCCCTCGCGGCGCGGCGCGAGCCCGCCGACATGCCCGAAGATCCGGAGTCCGGGCAGATCGACCCGCGCGGGATCTTACCTGTCCCAAAGCGCCTGCGGGAGCTCCTCCTGGCGATGATCGAGCCCGGCCTCGGCAAGCGCCTCGGGCGGGCCTCGGAGGCGCTGACCCGCCTCAACGCGGCGGACCAGCCCGCGCTCAAGGCCGCGACCGCGACCGCGACCCTGAAGAAGCCCGCGACCCCCGGTCGCCTCGGTCGCTGGCTCCGCGTCGGCTCCGCGGGCCTCGCCGTCCTCCTCAGCCTCGCGCTCGTCGGCGGCTACATCGCCTCGCGGATCCCCGCGGAGGGCGAGCTTCGGACCCTCGGCGGGTGGTTCAGCGGCCACGGCAGCACGCTCGCGGCGATCCAGGTGACCCTCTTCGGCGACGCCGTGGTCATGCACCCGCGGTGGATCAATGCCCTCGCCTTCAGCCCCGACGGCGAGCACCTGGCCTCGAGCGCGAGCGACGGGGTGATCCTCTGGCGGGTCGACGACGGCTCGATCGTCGCCCGCGACCCCGCCTTCGACGACTACCGCGCCCTCGCCTACACCCCGGCCGGCGACGCCATCGTCGGGATCGACTGGCAGGGCCGCGTCGGCGTCCGCGACCCCAAGAGCGCCGCCCTCCTGCGCACCTACAACAGCGCCGCGGCGACCGCAGAGGCCTACGAGCACGGCCATCTCCGGGTCTACGACCTGTGGACCGGCGGCCCCGAGCAGATCCGCGTCGCCGGCTTCTGGGAGCCGCCCTACGTCGAGCCGAGCGTACAGAAACTGATCGAGCGGCCGCCGCGGCGCCTCGTCGTCATCGACCCGATCGCCAACGCCGTCGTCTGGTCGACGCCGCTCGACTGGACCAACATCAGCGACGCGGCGCTCCGCTACGACGCCGAGGGGCGCGGCCAGATCGCCGCCAGCGGCTCGCGCCTCGACGCCCCGAAGCCCGGCGCGCCGGCCGAGTCGACGAGCTACCCGCTGGTCGCCTTCGACCTCCCCAGCGGCCGTCAACGCCTCGCCGCGACGACCCCCTCCGACGCCCGCGCCCTCGCGTTCGCCCGCGGCGGCGACGAGCTCCTGACCCTCGGCTACGACGGCATCTTCCGCTGGGACCTCGACAGCGGCGCGCGGCAGGGGAGCCTCGGGATCCACCAGAGCGACTACCGCTCCGAGATCGCCGTCCACGACGCGACCTCGCGGCTGGCGACCTCCTACGACCGCGGCGCGTCGATCGTCGACCTCAGCGACGGCGATCACCTGGCCCACCGCCGCGGTCACCGACGCAGCGTCGTCAGCCTCGCCTTCTCCCCCGACGGCTCGACGCTCGCCACCGGCGGCGGCGACCAGCGGATCATCCTCTGGTCGACGCCGTAGCGGCGGTCCGATCTCGCCACGCGGCGCTCCTCAGTCCGAGGCGAGCGCCCGCGCGTGGGGGTCTCAGCCCATGCAGAAGACGTTGAGCTTGTTGCCGTCGAGGTCGCGGAAGTAGCCGGCGTAGAACTGCGGCGAGCGCTCGCCGACCGCGCCCTCGTCCGTCCCGCCGAGCTCGAGCGCCTTGGCGTGGAGGCGGTCGACCTTGTCGCGGCTGTCGACGACGAGGGCGACCATCGTCCCGTTGCCGACCGTCGCCGGCTCGCCGTTGTGCGGGTAGGTGACGGAGAGCCCCGGGCTCCGCGGGCTCGCCGTCCAGGCGATGAAGCGGTCGCTGCTCATCATCCGCTTGGCGCCGATCTCAGCGAGGAGGGCGTCGTAGAACGCGGCGGCGCGGTCGAGGTCATGGGTCCCGAGGGTGACGTATCCGATCATCGTGGTAGCTCCTTGCGCGGCGCAGCGTATCAGCTCGGGGTACCGCAGACTGTGCCCATTTAAACAATGTTCATTGCCCGCTTTCAACCGGACATCCGAGGGCCGCCCGGCGTGCGAACATCGCGGGCACCAGCCCCCGTTTGCCCCAGCGGCGGGTCGCACGCCGACACACCTCGTCGCAGGGTGGACATACATCGACCGAGATCACGACCCTGGGCTCACATGCGTCCACGCCACCAGATCCCGTGACTTCGGGACCACCCCCGAACCGCGCGCCCGCGACCGCAGCGCGCGATCGTGTCGACGACCCGATAGGGGAGATCTCCTCACCTCTACGAGGGTCATGACCGCCCCTCGCATGAGGGGGTCCACCGATTACGACGCCCGCAGCGCGCGCGCTTGCGTCATTGCGGCGCGCTCACAGCACGTCAATTGTGCACACCCGCCCGCGGCCGCCGAGACCTGTCTAGCCAAATGGACAGGCGGCAATTATCTGCACACCCCGACTGTCTGTATTTGAAGGCGTACGCCGCAGAACTGTCGCTCTTGACCCCCACCCACCCGGCGCCTGAACCTAGCCGCAACTCGCCACAAGTTCGCTGCGGGGGCGGCGTGGTGTGTCGATTTCGCGAGGTGTAGAGATGGGTACATACATGGACATTCGAGTTTTTCAGGCGACGTTCTCCCTGGTCTTCTGTGGCGCTATTGCGGCGGGCGCGAGCGGCTGCGCCGAGGACCTCGAGGCTGAGGCGGCGAGCGACGAGCTCGAGGAGCGCAGCTGCAACTACGAGTGCAACAACCCGGCGCTCGTCGCCGAGGTCCGCGGCCTGATCAGCGATCGCGGGATCACGCCGCTGGCCAGCCCGGCGCCGATCCGCCCTGAGCTCGTCGAGCTCGGCGAGGCGCTCTTCCACGACAAGATCCTCAGCGGCGGCCGCGACGTCTCGTGCAGCACCTGCCACAACCCGGCGCTCGGCACCACCGATCGCCTGCCGCTGAATTCGGGCATCCTCGGCCACGGCGTCGGCCTCGACCGCGTCGACGGCCAGGTCGGCGGGCGGCACACACAGCCGCTCTTCAACCTGCACACGCTCGAGGTCCTCGCGGTCGACGGCAAGGTCGCCCAGGACGGCGGCAACGTCATCGGCCTCGGCCTGCCGGTGATCCTGCCGCAGTACCAGGTGCCCTTCGAGGACTTCCCCGGCGTCGCCGCGCCGCGGGTGATCGCCGGCCAGGCGATGCTCCCCGAGGTCACCTTCGGCGAGATGCTCGGCGTCCCGGGGACCGACCCGAACAACGAGATCCTCGGCAACTGCCTCAACCCCGTCGACCCGCTGCCGGTGATCTTCGGCTGCATGTTCGACAGCTACATGGCCCGCCTCGGCGCCATCCCCGAGTACGTCGACCTCTTCGAGGCGGCCTACCCGGGCGTCGCCTTCGCCGACATGAATTTCGGCCACGCCGGCACCGCGATCGCGGCCTACGAGCTGACGGCCTTCGCGTCGAACAACAGCCCGTGGGATCGCTTCGTCGGCGGGGACGACTGCGCCCTCGACAACAAGGAGCTGCGCGGCGCGGCGCTCTTCCTCGACGAGGAGGCGGGCAACTGCGCGTCGTGCCACAGCGGCGACGGCTTCTCGGACAGCGACTTCCACCAGACGCTGGCGCCGACCTTCGGCTGCGGCAACGACCTGCCCAAGCGCAACGGCACGAACGGCTACGACGACTTCGGCGCGGCCCGCAACGACTACGCCGGGCCGTGGGTCTTCGGCGGCTTCGGCGACGAGATCTTCCCGGTCAACGAGCGCTACCGCTGGCGCACGCCGCCGCTGCGCAACGTCGAGTTCACGGCGCCCTACGGCCGCCTCGGCCAGTACGCGACCCTCGAGGGCTTCATCGAGCACTACGTCGACCCCGAGGAGTCGCTCCTCGACTACGACATCTCGCAGCTCCCGGACACGCCCTTCGTCGACTACACCGCGTT
>JAGQIT010000005.1 GCA_020431135.1 Myxococcales bacterium
TGCCGCGGTAGGAGATCGTCAGGAGACGGAAGCCCTCGGCGAGGGCGTCGGCCTCGAGGAGGGCGCGGATCCAGGTGTCGACGATCGCCCCGCCCATGACGTATTGGGTGTGAACCGCCTCCTCGGGGCTGCCCGGGTCGATCGCGAACTCCATCACCGGCGGCTGGCCGTCGCCCTCGGGGGCGCCGAAGGTCTTTACGGAGACCGGGGCGCCGACCGGGCGCAGGGCGCTGACGACCGCCTGGCCGGTGCGGGGATCGGTCGCCCGCGGGGCGGCGAGCGACCAGATGATCCCGTCGAGCGGCCCGCCGAGCGCCTCCTTCGCCGCCTTGATCGCCGCGGCGATCGTCTCGGGCGCGAAGGCGTCGGCGTTGATCGTCAGCGCCTTGAGGCCGAGGCCCCGGAGGCGGCGCTCGATCGCCAGGTTGCGGTGGAAGCCGGGCGAGCCGATCTTGCGGATCTTGTTGCGGCTCTCGGGCTGCGGCTGGGCGTCGAGCGAGACGTTGAGGGTGTGGGCGCCGAGGGTCGCGCCGAGGACCGCGCGGGCGGCCGAACCAAAGCCGCCCGAGCCGCCGACGACGAGCCAACGTCCGCCGGCCCCGGGCACCTCCCACTGCCGCTTCTCGAGGGCGCGGTCGACGAGCTCCTCACCCGCGCGCTGGCTGCCGACCGGGTGGAAATTCGCCGGGAAGATCACGTTGCCCATGGCGGCCATGAAGCGGAACTGGAACGACGGGAGGGCGAGGCGCATGACCCTGGCGTGTACCACATCCGCCCGCGCACGGGCGACGAGGCGCCGGCGCGGGCATGTGCGGAGGCTCCGACGTTCGCTTGCGCAGCGGCGTGCGAACGCGGGTTCGCATGTGAACCTGGCGAGCGCCTCGGCGACGAAGGCCCCGCGATCGATCCTCCGTAGCGAGGGCGCGAGGCGTCGTTTCGATGGGCCTTGAGGGGCACGGACGACGGCCGCACGCGCGACGCTCACCGTGCGTCGCGGCGGCGCGTGACCACGCGAGCAGCCCGTGACAGACGCGCCGCGCCTCGTCGATACAGCGCAGTACAGTGCGGCCTCGTCCGAGAGGTCTGGGTCGACGATCGCCGCGCTACGGCGCGGCCGGGATCTGGAGGTCGACGGTCTCCGCAGGCAGCACGCAGTTGGGGCTGCAGCCCTCGCCGTTGACCCACCAGTCCCCCTCGTAGGTCGGCTCGTAGCTGCCCTCGGCCGCCACTTCGCCGTCGCGTTCGACCCGGAGGGTGAAGGAGGCGGGGCCCGTGACGGTCTCGGGGTCGACCTTGATCTGGTCGTAGAGTCGGATCCCGAGGCGACCCTCGGTCTGCTCGACGAGCGCGAGGAGGATGCGCTCGGTGCCGTCGTCGAGCGACGTCCACGCCGAGAAGGTGCCGTCGCACGCCGCCGACGCGCCGCCCTCTTCGGGGATGACGCATGACCACGCGAGGCTGAGCCCCTCCGACTCGATCGTGAAGTCGTAGGCGCCGGGCCCGAGGTAGCCGGCGGAGGTGCCCTCGTCGATGACGCCGACCCACGGGCCGAGGTTGCACCCGGCCTGCGTGCACAGCCCGTCGTTGCAGGCGCCGACGGCGAGCACGGCGAGCGCGGCGAGGCAGGTGAGGGCGGCGCGGCGGAACATCGACGTGATCATGGCACACATCGCCACGCGCACCGCGGCCGCGCGTCGCCGCGCGCCGAGCTGCTAGGATGCCGCGACCATGCTCCACCTGGCCTCGGAGACGGACCCAGCCTGGACCCGCCGGGCCCTCGAGAACCTCGACGCGATCCTCCTCGACCACGCGCACTGCGAGAAGAAGGCGGCGTCGACCGCCCTCTCGCTGATCTTCCGCTACCCCGAGCGCCCGGCGCTGATGCTGCCGCTGTCGCGGCTCGCCCGCGAGGAGCTCGCCCACTTCGAGGAGGTCGTCGGCGTCCTCCGCGGCCGCGGCCTCGAGTTCCGCCGCCAGCGCCCGAGCCCCTACGCGAGCAAGCTGATGGAGATCGTCCGCAAGCAGGAGCCGCTGCGCCTCCTCGACACCCTGCTGTGCTGCGCGATGATCGAGGCCCGCTCGTGCGAGCGCATGCAGCTCCTCGGCGAGGCCCTGGGCGAGGTCGGCGAGGCGGGGCTGGCCAAGCTCTACCGCGGGCTCCTGGCCAGCGAGGCCCGCCACTTCAATTCCTACGTCGACCTCGCGCGCGGGCTCGGGCTGGTCTCCGAGGAGGCGCTGCGCGAGCGCCTCGCTGAGGTCGCCGCCCATGAGGCGGCGGTGATCGCCGAGGCGCCGCCGGTCGCCCGGATGCACAACTGAAGCCTGTCTAGGGCCCTGCGGGCGTCGGCGAAGGGATCTCGACGGGGCGACGCGCGGGCGCAGCGGAGCCGGTGTCGACGCCGACGGCGAGCGCGAGCTGGTCGGCGGTGGTGATGGTCTCGGTGAGCGCGGCGTTCCTCGCCTCGAGGAGGGTCATGGCGTTCTCCGCCTGGACGAGGGCACATCCTGCGGCGATGGAGGCCTTGAAGGTGTTGGGGAGCTCCTCGATGGTCGCGCGCAGGGTGTCGACGAACGAGTCGGAGAGGATCGCCGCGCGCGCGTCGATGTGCTCCGCCTCGGCGGCGGCCGCAGCGAGGCGCCCGAGCTGGACGCGGAGCTGCGCGATCCAGGCGCGGAACTCGGCGCGGGCCGCCTCGTCGGCGAAGGTGTCGCGCCACTGCCAGGTGATCGTCAACGCCGGCGGGTGACAGTCGACGAGGAGATCGGCCGCGGTCGCGGCGGCGAGCTGGCACTCGGGCGCGGCGCTCACCTCGACGACGCCCTCGCATGGCTCGGCGCAGGGGAGCTCGTCGGACGCCTCGCAGAGGACCACGGCGTCGGCCTCGCAGGGGCCGACAGGGGTGTAGAGGCAGGACCCGAGGCAGCTCCCCGGGCAGGCGCCGCCGGCCGCCATGTCGCACTCGCCGGTGCACGCGCCCTGGCAGTCGCCGGCGCACAGGCCCTGGGCGTCGAAGACGGTGCAGGCGCCGTCGCAGACGCCGCGGCAGGTGCCCTCGCAGGTCGCGGTGACGACATCGCACGGGCCCTGGCAGTCGCCGTCGCAGAAGAGCGCGGGCGCCGGTCCGAGGCAGCGGCGAAGGCCCGGCGTGCACTGATCCTGGAGGTCCGGGTCGACCGCGCAGGTGCCCACGCAGCGGGCCTCGACGTCGCCGAGCGTGAGCGCAGGATCGCAGGTCGCCGCGGTCGCGGCCGCGATCGACGGCGACGTCGCGCAGCGGGGCGCGGCGACGCGGATCCGCAGGCCGCCCGCGGTCGCCTCGGCGATCCGAGCCTCGGCGGCCGCTCGGATCGCGTCGACCTCCGACCCCGGCGCGAGGTCGAGGCCGACGGCGAGCGCGTCGGCCTCGTCGCGGATCGTGTGGTCGACGCGCCGGGTCGCGGCGTCGAGATCGAGGACCGCGCTGAAGAGCGCGTCGAGGTTGGCGAGCCCCGCGGGTCGCGGATTACCCTCGACGACGCCGCGATTCGGGCACCCGCTGAGGCAGTCGTCGTGCCATCCGATGGACGGGTCGACGCACCCGCCGAGAACGACGGCGGCGCCCAAGAGCAGGGCGCGTCGCGGTAGGTGCTGCGTTCGCGTCACCGTCAATCCGAGGGTCCGCCGCTCGACGCGGAGGGAGCCCCGCGCGCGGCGGGGCTCCCTCTCGCGGCGGGCGTCTAGCCGCCGATCGCCGCGAAGACCTCGCCCGAGGCGGTGACGGAGGCTGTGAGCTGGCCGCCCGCGGCGTTGATCAGGTTGACGGCGTCGGGGAGCTGCAGGAGCGCACAGCCGGCGCCGATGCTGGTCTTGAGGTCAGCCTCGACGGAGAGGTCCTCGATGCTGCCCTGGACCGCCCCCTCCGCGGCGCCCGCGAGGTTGACCGCGAGGTCGGCGAGGATCTTCGCCTTCGCGGTCGCGGCGAGGAGGCCGGCGAGCTGCCCGCGGAAGCTGTTCACCCAGGCGCGGAAGTTGGCCTGGGCCTGGAGGTCGCCGTCGATGGTCGCGCTCCACTGCCAGGTGATCTCGACCGAGGGCGGCGTGCACTCGACGCTGGCCTTCGCCTTGGCCTCGACGGTCGCCTCGCACTCGGCCTTGACCATCGGCGGGGTCGCCTCGCCCTCGCAGCCGCCCTTGCACTCGACGTTGGCCTCGACCATCGCCTCGCAGCGCGCCTTGACGTTGGCGTCGCACATGCCGCCGGGCGGGGTGTACTCGCACTCGCCCTGGCACTTGCCGTTGCACATGCCGCCGGCGCTGAGCTCACACTCGCCCTGGCAGTTGCCGTCGCAGGCGCCGGCGCAGTTGCCCTGCGAGTCGAGGACCGTGCACTCGCCGGTGCACGTGCCGCGGCAGGTGCCGTCGCAGGTCGCCGCCCCCATCAGCTCGCAGGTGCCGGTGCAGGAGCCCTCGCACTGGAGGTTGGGCGCCTGGCCCACGCAGGTGAGGGTGCCGCTCGCCTGGCAGTCGGCCTGGGCGCTGGCGTCGATGTCACAGGAGCCCTGGCACTGGACCTGGACCGAGCCGGGGTCGACCTCGGCGTCGCAGGAGGCGGCGGCGGACGCCGCGACCTCGACCGAGGCCTCGCACTTCGGCTCCTGGTACTTCACCTGCAGGCCGCCCGCGACGGCGAACATGAGGCGCTCCTCGATCTTGGTCCGGATCTCGCCGGCGGCCGCGCCCTCGGGGAGGCCGAGGCCGAGCGCGATCGCGTCGAGCTCGGCGCGGATCTTGGCGTCGACGCCGTCGGCCGCGGCCGTGAAGTCGACGACGGCGCCGAAGAAGGAGTCGACGCTGGCGAGGCCGGAGATCGACGCGTTGCCCTGGGCGATCCCCTCCGTCGGGCAGACGAGGCCGCACTTCTCGGCGAGGCCGCTGAGCGGGCTGTCGCCCTCTTCACAGCCCTGGAGGGCGATCGAGCTGATGCCGAGGAGGAGGCCGCCGCCGAGGAGGGCGGAGGTCCGGAGGAGGGGGCGGGGGGAGATGGTGGTCGTCTTCACAGGCATGGTCTTCACTCTCTTCGCGGTCGCAGACTTCGCGTCGCGGGACTGGTGTTCGCCCGTCGCCGCGCGTCGTTGCGTGTTCTCGTTGCGGTCGCTGTTCCTTGTCCTTCGTCTTCGTGGGTTCGCGCGGCCGTGGCGTCGTGGTCAGGGACGCCAGCGCCCGCGAGGCCGATCGAGGATCCGCGCTCAGCTCGCGGCGCGCAAGCGCAGACGTAGCGAGGGCGAGTCGACGCCATGGTGACAACCAGTGACGCCGGACACGGCGCGCGAACAGCCTGTTGGGAAAGACATGTTTGTCTCCAATGCGGCGTAGCTTCGGGAGGACAGCGGCGAGCGTGGTCATGGTGAATCCACCATGCCCGCCTCGAGCGCGCGCGAGCGGACCGGAGACGACCCTCCGGCGCGCCCAGCGAGGGGCGCGGGACCACGGAGCCCGGGCCCACGGAGCCCCGCCGCGCCAGACGTGAGAAGCGCCGCCAGCGGGCCGATACGCCGCGGAGAGCGGGTCTCGCCGGGTCTCGCCGGCGCTGGTGTATCGTCGCGGCGATGACCGCCGCACCTCCGCGCCCCTTCTCGATCCTCGGGATCCAGCAGATCGCCGTCGGCGCCCGCGACAAGGGCGACCTCCGCCGCCTCTGGGTCGATCTCCTCGGCCTGGAGGTCAAGGGCAGCTTCCGCTCCGAGAGGGAGAACGTCGACGAGGACATCGCCAGCGCCGGCGTCGGCGAGTTCGCCGTCGAGGTCGACCTGATGGAGCCGATCGACCCCGAGCGCCGCCCCAAGGTCCACGAGCCCGCGCTCAACCACGTCGGCCTCTGGATCGACGACCTCCAGGCCGCTGTCACATGGCTCGAAGGACAGGGCGTAAGGTTCACGCCTGGGGGGGTCCGCAAGGGCGCGGCCGGCCACGACGTCTGCTTCATCCACCCGAAGGGCAACGAGGCCGCGCCGATCGGCGGCGCAGGCGTGCTCATCGAGCTCGTCCAGGCACCTGAGGCGGTGATCGCCGCGTTTCGCGGCCACGTCGGGGGCTGAGCGCGGGGGACGCGACAGGCGCGCGAAAGCGCCCGCCGCCCTTGATCCTGCGCTGCGCTCGGGGCATAGCCCCCTCATGACCCCGCCGCTTGTCCCCGACATCAAGCCCGTGCCCACCAAGCCGCGCGCGCCCCTCGGGGTCGTCGAGCTGACCCTGGGCGACGGCCAGACGGTCAAGGCGGTCGGCGTCGTCTACGGCTTGGAGCACACCCTCAGGACCGCCGACTTCGAGGCGGAGCTCTTCCTCGACCAGTACAACCAGCGGATCCGCGTGCTCTCGTACCGGGCCGACGACGTCATCGCCCTGGTGATGGCGGTGCGCAAGCTCGCGGAGGCCAACGGCTTCGACAAGATCATCGTCATGGCCAGCCACGACGACTGGCAGGAGTTCCTCCGCAGCGGCTACGTCCTCGAGGCGGTGCTCGAGTACTACCACCAGGGACGCGACGCCTTCGTCGTCTCGGAGTTCCGCTCGCAGGAGCGCCTGCACTCGCCGAGCCTGATGGAGGAGACGCTGCTCATCGAGAAGATCACCGCCGAGCGCACGGTCGGCGGCGGGCGCAGGCCGCTGCCGGAGGGCTACGCGCTCCGCCTCGCCCGGCGCGACGACATCTTCAGCCTCCTCGAGCTCTATTCGGAGATCTTCGAGTCGTACCCGTCGCCGCTCAAGCACGCGAGCTACCTCGAGCACATCTTCCAGAAGGAGTCGCTCTTCGCCGTCTGCGTCCACGACGGCCAGGTCGTCGCGGCCGCGAGCGCCGAGCTTTTACCGAGGCAGCGGGCGGCCGAGCTCACCGACTGCGCGACGCGGCGAGAGGCCCGCGGCAAGGGGCTGATGTCGCATCTCCTCCGGCGCCTCGAGGAGGAGCTTCGCCGCCGCGAGTACGTCTGCGCCTACACGATGGCCCGCGGCCGCTCCTTCGGCATGAACAGCGTCTTCTACCAGCTCGGCTACGAGTACACCGGGCGCCTCGTCAACAACTGCGACATCTACGGCGCCTACGAGGACATGAACATCTGGGTGAAGGACCTGCGGCCGCTGCGGGCGGACGAGCGCCCGAGCTCGAGCGAGGCGGCCGTCGACGTCGCGCCGCCGCCGACGAGCGCCGCGGCTGAGGCGAGCCCAGCGTAGATCGATCGAACCCCTCAAGCGCGCGAGCCGACGATGTCCCTGATCCAGGTCCCGGTCTTCTTCCACCCCCGCCAGCTCGACCACAAGCCGCTCTACGAGTGGGCCTTCGGCGAGCGCATCACCCACCCCGAGACCACGCACCGCGCGGAGAACATCCTCGCGGCCCTCAGCGAGGACCCGGTCTTCAGCGTCCGCCCGCCGGTCGAGTTCCCGGCGACGTGGCTGCGCGAGCTCCACGACCCGCGGCTGTCGACGCTCTACCAGACGGCCCACGCGACGCTCGCCGACGACGCGACCTTCTACCCGACGGTCTTCCCGAAGCGCGACCAGGCCCAGCCGAACCCGATGGACATCCACCAGGCGGGCTACTTCTGCTTCGACGCCGGCACGCCGCTGACGCCGACGACCTGGGAGGCGGCGGCCTGGAGCGCGGCGGCGGCCCACGAGGCCGGGCTCGCGGTCACCGACGGCGACGCGCGCCTCGCCTACGCGCTGTGCCGACCGCCGGGGCACCACGCCCAGCGCGACCTCTTCGGCGGCTACTGCTACTTCAACAACGCGGCGATCGTCGCCGCGCGGATCGCTGAGCGCGGCCGCGTGGCGATCCTCGACATCGACTTCCACCACGGCAACGGCACCCAGGCGATCTTCTACAGCGACCCGCGCGTGCTCGTGATCTCGCTCCACGGCGACCCGCGCGAGTTCTACCCGTACTTCGCCGGCTGGGCCGAGGAGGCGGGCGAAGGGGCGGGCGCGGGCCTCAACCTCAACATCCCGCTGCCGGCCGGCACCGACGGCCAGGAGTACCTGCGGGCGCTCGACGACCTCGTGCTCCCGCGGATGCGCCTCTTCGACCCGGCGGCGGTCGTGCTCTCGGCCGGGCTCGACGCCTACAAGGGCGACCCGCTCGGGCGCTTCGCGCTCGACACCCACGACTTCGAGGCGATCGGCGAGCGTGTCGGCCTCCTCGGCAAGCCGGTGATCGCGGTCCAGGAGGGCGGCTACTGCACCGAGATGCTGGGGGTCAACGCGGTCGCGCTGCTGCGCGGGCTCAGCCGCGGCCTCGGCACCGGGACGACGGTCGCGGTCGGCCCCTGAGCTACTCGCCCTCGGCGCGCTGACGCTGCGTCCCGTGATCGCGCGCCGAGGCTGCGGAGCCCTCCGCTACGCGCCAGAGTTGGTCCAGCCGGCGTCGCAGACCTCGATGACCTCGTCGGCGAGCGCGTCGACGAGGCAGAAGAAGCGGACGGTCTCGTCCGCGGCGGCGAGGCAGTCGTCGAAGGTCATGACCGGGTCGAGCTCCGCGAGGACGGCATCCTCAGCGCCGAGCCCAAGGTCGTGGGCGTACCAGGCGCGACCGACGGCGCGGCCGTCCGCGAGGATCGACACGTAGCCGAAGTCGCTGAACTGGTCGTGCGGGCTGCTCTCCCACTGGAGGTAGCCCTCTGTGCGGTCGCGCAGCGCCGTGAGGGCGCAGGTCACGGCGTCAGGGTTCGTGACGGCGAGCGTGCCGTACTGGGTCCTGCACGTCGACAGCTCGGTCGGGTGATCCTCGCCGTCGAGGCAGTCGACGTTGACGACCGGGCACAGGGGCGCGCCGCAGGTCGGCGGCGATGGAAAGACTTCATCCGCCTCCATCGGGATGCAGTCGCACCCGGGGTCGAGTTCGCCGGTGGTCTCGCCGGTGGTCTCGCCGGTGGTCTCGCCGGTGGTCTCGCCGGTGGTCTCGCCGGTGGTCTCGCCGGTGGTCTCGCCGGTGGTCTCACTCGTCGCCGCCGTCGCCGACGAGCTGCCGCCGGATCCGTAGAGGTTGCAGCCCGCCGCTACGAGCGCCAACCCGCACGCGCATGTCATCTGAGAACGCTTGCGAATCATCGTTGTGCGACGAGCATAGGCGCCGCGCTCGAGCGGCGCACCTGCACGATTTTCGGCTCGCGACCGGCGTCGACGCAAGATCGTCGAGCCCCGCGTCCGTGCCGGCGGACGCGGGGCTCGTCTGTCTTCCTGGTCAGGAGCCGCTCAGCCGGGGTTGATCGGCTCGCAGGCGAACTTGATGTTGATCTGCGCGTCCTTGTCGGCCTGGACGTTCTCGCAGGTCTCGGGGCAGAGCTTGACCATGCCGGCGTCGAGGTAGAACGAGTTCGGCCCGCACTGGTCGACGCTCGGCACCTGGTTGAAGACGTCGGGGTCGCCCATGCCCATCGGCGTGTACTCGACGAGGATCGACTCGAGGTCGAGCTCCTCGTTCTCCGGCGGCTCAGGGATCGGGAACTCGCAGACGATCTTCGCCCCCTTGATGACGCCGTCGGCGATCGCCTGGAAGACGACGTCGTACGAGGTCGTGTCGCAGAGCGGGAAGCGCAGGGCCTCGGTCAGGTTGCTCATCGCCTGGTGACCGGTGCCGGGGTCCTGCGCCGTCGGGCACTGGCCGGTGATGATCGGATCCTTCGCCGTGTAGGGCTGGTCCGGCGGGTTGTTGTAGGCCATGCCGACGATCGAGTAGAAGTCGTAGTTGCGGTTCTCGGGCGAGTCGCCGAAGTGGAGCGGCGACAGGGCCTGGAGGGCGGCGTCGAACTGCGCGGCCTCGGCGATCCCGTCGTTGATGTTGTCGTTGTCATCGTAGGCGCCGCAGACCACGCCGTCGTCGGAGATGGCGATGAAGGACTTGACCGAGTCCTCGCGCAGCCACTCCTGCCAGCCGTTCGGGGCGAAGTTGAACTCGTCCTTGGTCGTCCCGTCGAAGGTGTTGAGGAGCTGGCACCAGGCGTTGTGCGACGAGATCTCGACGCTGTAGTGGTAGAATTTTCCGGGGTTGTTGACCGGCTGGGCCGGCGGCGGGCTGCAGCCGCCCTGCGGGATCCCGGAGAGCGGCGCCTCGATGCAGATGCTCTCGGGGCCGTTGTAGTTGCCGTGGCGGCTGACCAGGATCACCCGGTAGTCGAGGCCGCTGTTCTCGATGATCGTGGCGAAGTTGATGTTGATGTTGTCCTGGACGCCCTTGATCTCGTTGCCCATGCTCCCGGAGTTGTCGATCGTGATGATGATGTCGACCGGGGCGATCTCGAGCATCGCCTCGTACTCCTGAATGCCGCAGGCCGAGGGGTTGATCGTGCACTCCGCCGAGCAGCCGCCGTCGGGGCCGTTGTCGCCGCCGAGGTCGCACTCCTCGGCCGGGCCCTCGACGCCGTCGCCGCAGACGTTGAGCGTGCAGTCGGGGTTACAGCTGTTGCCGATGCCGTTCTGCGCCCCGTCGTCGCACTCCTCGCCCTCATCGACCGAGCCGTCGCCGCAGTTCGGCGGGATGACCATCGTCGTCGCGCTGTCGCTCTCGCTCGTCATCGACGTCCCGGTCGTCGTCGTGGTCGTGCCGCTCGCCGAGGTCGAGGCGGTGGTCGAGGCGGTGGTCGAGTCGGTGGTCGAGTCGGTCGTTCCGGTGCCGGAGTTTGAGTTCGAGTCGCTGCCGCCGCTGTCGGTGGTGGTCCCCGAGTCGGAGTCGGTCGCTGAGGCGGACGCGGAGGCGGACGCGGACGCGGACGCGGAGACGCTCACCGACGAGGCGCCGGTCTCGCTGCCGCCGCTCGAGTCGTCGCCGGAGCACGCGAGCGCGAGGGCGAGGGGAGAGAGCGCGACCAGGCCGCGCGAGGGTCTGGCGTTCTTAAACCAAAGGACAGTTCGCGTAGGAATTAACACAGGCATCCAATCACTCCACGACAACGGTATCACCGCGGAGAGTCGGCCAGCGCGACGAGAACGTCACAGCGCGGCGGTGCGCGTCGGCGCGAACGCGTCACGCGTGTAGGGGGATGCACGCGCATATCTTCGCGTGGTGATCGCGACGCGTTCCGTCCTCACATGAGGCCAAGAGCGAGAGTCTGTCCCTTCGGACATGGTGCGCGAGCGCGGGCCCGGGGGCGCGTTTTCAGAGTTTAATTAACGACATAATTCCGGATATTTATGATCTGAAATTACTCGCCCAAGACGGGCACAGCGCAGGAACCTTGGCTATCCTCCAGAGAGCCCGGGGGTATAACACTGCGAAAAACAGTGTAAAATCTCAGGCTCGGGCGCGCGGACGAAGAGGCGCGATCTGAGGCGAACCATGAACACCACAAGGCTGCCGATCGCGCCGCGCTCTGGAGGTGAACTCCCGGGCTCGGACGGCCCCGCGGCCGGCTCGAGCGACGCCGCTTCGACGTCGTGGATGGGCGCGCTCGGCAGGTGGATCCCCGCGCTCGGTTCTCTACAGGGCTACGGGCTCTCGTCGCTCAATGCGGACCTTGTCGCGGGGATCACCGTCGCCGCGGTCGCCCTTCCGCAGGCGATGGCCTACGCGACGGTGATCGGCCTGCCGCCGCAGTACGGGCTCTACACGGCGATCGTGATCACGGCCGTCGGCGCGCTCTTCGACTCGTCGCGCCAGCTGATCAACGGGCCGACCAACGCGATCTCTATCGCCGTCCTCTCGGCGCTCCTCACCGTCCCCGCCGACGCGCGGCTCAGCGGCGCGATCCTCCTCGCGCTGATGGTCGGGGTGATCCAGACCGGGATCACGCTCCTGCGCCTCGGCGACCTCACGCGCTTCATCTCGCACGCGGTGATCGTCGGCTTCACGGCGGGCGCGGCGGGGCTGTTGATCCTCGAGCAGCTCCCCATGGTCGTCGGCCTCGAGCCGGCGGCCGCGGGCGGGCATGTGCTCGTGCGCTTCGTCCAGACGATCGCCGGCGCCGGCGGGGCCAACCTCATCGGCTTGGGTCTCGGGCTCGGCACGGTCGCGGTCGTCGTCGCGCTCCGCGGCGTCAACGCGGCGCTGCGCCGGCGCACGCGGCTCTTCGTGCCGGAGATGCTCGCGGCGACGATCGGCGCCGCGGCGGTGGTCTACGCCTTCGATCTCCAGGCGGCTGGGGTCGCGGTGGTCGGCGCGGTGCCGGCGGAGCTCCCGTCCTTCGCCGTCCCGGAGGTCGAGTGGCAGCGGGTCCGCGAGCTCGCCGGCGACGCGATGGCGATCGCCCTCCTCGGCCTCCTCGAGGCGATCGCCATGGCCAAGGCGATCGCCGCGAAGACGGGCCAGCGCCTCGACATGAACCAGCAGTGCCTGAGCGAGGGCCTCGCCAACATCGCCGGGTCGTTCTTCCGCTGCTTCCCGGGCTCGGGGTCGCTGACGCGGTCGATGGTCAACCGCGAGGCGGGCGCGGTGTCGCAGTGGTCGGGGGTCTTCGCGGCGGCCGCGGTCGCCGTCGTCGTGCTCCTCCTCGCGCCCTACGCGGCCTACATCCCGCGGGCGTCGCTGGCGGCGATCCTCGTGATCATCGCCGCGCGGATGATCGACCGCCGCGAGCTCCGCTACTACCTGCGGACGACCCGCTTCGACGCCGGCGTCGTCGCCGTCACGGCGCTCTCGGCCGTCGTCATCTCGATCGAGTTCTGCATCCTTATCGGGATCTTCCTCTCGTTCGTTCTCTACGTCCCGCGGGCGGCGCGGCTCCACCTCACGGAGCTCGTGCTGACGCCGCAGCGGACGATCCGCCCGCGCGACGAAGGCGACGCGCTGTGCACGAAGATGCTCCTCTTCAACCTCGAGGGGGAGCTCTTCTTCGGCGCCGCGCCGGAGCTCGAGGGGCTCCTCGCCGGCGTCGAGGCGCGGGTCGACGCGAGCGGCGTGCGGGCGGTGATCCTCCGCTGCCGCGAGGTCCGCAACCCCGACGCCGGCTGCATCCGCCTGATGGACGACTTCATCGCCCGCCTCCTCGCGCGGCGCGTCCACATCCTCCTCTGCGGCGTCCGCCCGGCCCTCTATCAGGCCCTCGAGCGCACGGGGTCGGCGGCCCGCCTCGGCGACGAGTCGCTGCTGCGCGAGCGGCCGAAGGCGTGGACGGGGATCCACGACGCCGTCGCCCGGGCCCAGGCGCGGATCGGCGACGCGCTCTGCCCGACCTGTCCGCTCAGGCAGAAGGAGCCGGAGACCCGCGAGAGCTGGTACTACATGATCTGATGCTGCGGGCGCTGGCTCGCCCGCGGCCGGTGAAGAGGGCCGAGCCTGGCAGATTCGACGAGGGCGCGGTCGCGCGGTCAGCTCCGCTGGCCTCCCTGAGCGCTCGCCGTACGGCCGGTGAGTGATCGCCCGGAGGCCGCGTCGCGCCGCCAGGGGGTAGGCGAGGATGGAGGTCGCGCGCGGCGAGTTCGGCTAGTCCGCGGCCTTCGCCGGGGGCGCGCTGAAGTGGCTCTCGGGGAGGATGTTGTAGCGCTCGCGGAGCGCCTCGAGCGGCTCGTGGACGACGTCGAAGTAGTCCCAGCCCTCGTTGAGGTTGATGTTCATGGCGGCGCCGCGGCGGACGGCGCAGAGCAGCCGCGCGGGGTCGAGGTAGTCGTACTCGGGCGGGACCCCGGGGGCGATCTCGACGCCGAGCTGGAACTGCGGGAGGACGAACATCAGCATGTCGAGCGGCTCGCGGCGGACGTAGCCGGCCGTGAAGGCGGCGACGAGGATCTCCTCGTCCGGGGTCGTGTCGTAGCCGGCGAGGACGTGGGTCATGTCGTGGAAGGTGATGACCTCGGGGGGCGCCCCGAGCTCGCCAGGGAACGAGAAGCCGTTGCGCGTCGTGAAGTCGTAGTAGGCGCGGCCGAGGCTTCCCGCCGGGAGCTCGGCGAAGGCGCGGAAGCGGGCCGCGAGCGCGGGATCCTCGTTGCGTCGGAGGACCCCGAGGAGCGCGCGCCAGTAGATGCCGGGGCCCTCCTCGGCCGCGATGTCGCGGATCTTCAGCGCCGCCCACTGGCGACGGAGGATGTCGAGGCGGGCGATCCGGTAGCGCTTGGCGGCGAGGCGCTCGAGGTTGGTCACGGAGGCGTCGGCGATCTCGAGCGCGGCCGCGAACTCGGCGACGAGCGCCGCCTCGGCCGGCACGAGCTCGCCGTCGGCCATGCTCATCACGAGCATCGCGCCGACGATCTGAAAGCGGATCTGGCGGTCCTGGAGCCCCTGCGCGAGCTCGGTCGGGGTGATCGGCGGGAGCTCCGGCAGCGGCCCGGTGGCGCCGCCGAGGCCGCGCCACGCGGCGACGAGCATGGCGTCCTCGCCCGCGTTGCGCGGGCCGTCGACGGCGGCGAGCGTGGCGAGGGCGCGGAGGCCGAGGGTGAGCTGGCTGCGGGTCGGAACGCGGTAGTCCACGGGGACATCGTAGCAGCGGGACGAAAGGCGCAGCGCGGCGCCGCGGGAGGGGGCGGGAGGGGAGGCGAACGCCGTTGATCCGCTTAGAGGAGCGCCGCCTCGGCGCTCCCTCGAAGCCGCGCGCCGACGCTCGGGCCCGGCCTCGCCGGTCTGCGCGAGCAGATCGCGTCGAGGCGCGCGGCGGCCTCACGACTTTTTTTTCAACTTTCTGAAATTGAATCTCCGCGGGCCTGACTACCCCCTCGAGTCGCCGCTGCGGCGCCAAGCAAAGAAGGTCACTGATGTCCCGCACCCTCACCTCCCTTACCGCCCTCTCCACCCTCACCTTCGCGGCTGTTCTCGTCGCGCCGACCGTTCACGCCGCCAGCGACATCGACGGCGACGGCTTCGACGACATCCTGATCGGCGCGCGTCGTGCCGACCACACCGCCGCTGGGGGCGGCGTCGCGGCGATCAGCCTCGGCAGCGCGGCGATGGCCCCGGGCGCGCTCCTCGACCCGCAGGTCGACGTCGACGCCCGCGCCGGCACGGCCGTGGCCTTCGGCGACTTCAACTGCGACGGCGACGTCGACTACGCGATGGGGGCCCCGCTCGACGCCTCCGAGGAGGGCCGCGTCTACGTCTACATGTCGACGGCGAACGGCCACGCGCTCGAGACCTACTACCGCGCGAACTTCTCGCAGGAAGCCGCCGACCAGGCCCCCGGCGACCACTTCGGCCGCGCGCTCGCGGTCGCCGACTTCGACGGCGACGGCTGCGACGACCTGGCGATCGGCGCCCCGAAGGCGGCCTCCGACGGCGATCACACCGGCATCGTCCACGTCGCCAAGGGGCAGCCCAGCGGTCTCATCAGGTGGCGCAACCTCCGTCCGGGGATCACGGGCGAGGAGAAGTACGGCTTCTCGCTGACGGCCGGCGACCTCGACGACGACGGCGTCCCGGACCTGCTGATCAGCGCGCCGATGGCGGACGAGGGCGCGATCCCGAAGGTCGGCTACGTCGAGCTCCGCCACTTCGACCAGGCCACGGACTCCTTCGACGGCGCCGGTAACCGGCTCTCGGCCTGCGACGCCTCCGCCATCGGCTGCAACGCGGCCGACAGCGAGCGGTGGTTCGGCTGGGCCTCGGCGATCGGCGACTTCGACGGCGACGGCGTGACGGACGTCGCCGTCGGGCGCCCCGGCGAGGAGGGCCAGGGGTGGACCGGTCAGGTGATGGTCTTCGACGGCGCCAGCGGCCACACGAGCGTGGAGCTCCTCGCCCTCGGCGGCGGCTCGGATCTCTTCGGCCAGGCGCTCGCGGCCGGCGACGTCGACGGCGACGGCAGCGACGACCTGGTGATCGGCTCGCCGCTGACGACCCTCGCCGGCGGCCCGCTGGAGACCGGCGCGGCGTTCGTCGTCCGCGACGCGCTGACGACCGTCGACGTCCTCAGCCCGGAGGACGTCTCGACGCCGACCGCCGACAAGCAGAAGTTCGGGGCCGCGGTCGCCCTCGGCAACTTCTACGGCGGCGGCCTCGACCTCGTCGTCGGCGCGAGCCGGGCGAAGGACAGCGGCGGGGTCCGCAGCGGCGGCGTCTACACCTTCAGCAACAGCGCGGGGACGATGAGCGGCTTCGGCATGATCACCCTCGACGCCTGGGTCCCGGCTCCGAACGCGGGCGCGATCTTCGGCTCGGCGATCGCCCAGTAGCTCCGCGTCGGCCTGCCCGAGCCGCCGGTGTCGCAGCGCGACGCCGGCGGCTCGTCGTTCGTGCGGTCTCGCGCCGCGCTCCTAGCTCGCGCGTCGGCGGAGCACGACGGTGATCAGCCCCGACACCGCGATGACGAAGAGCGCGTAGAGCAGCGGGATCCACAGCATCTCGTCGTGCTTGTCCTCGGGGAAGGTGGCGATGATGATCCCGAGGGCGAGCGGGCTGTTCTGGATCCCGGTCTCAAAGGCGACCGCGCGCCGGCCGGCCTCGGGGAGGCGGAGCAGCGTTGCGCCGAGGTAGCCGAGGACGATGCCGATGAGCCCGAGGCCGACGCCGGCGACGTAGATCGCGGGCGTCGACTCGAGGAGCAGGTGGCCGTTGCGGTAGAGGCCGGTGACGATCAGGAGGACGAGGACGCCGACGCCCGCGAGGCCGCCGAAGCGCTCGACCTTCGCGGCGGCGGCGGCGTTGCGCGCCCGGATCACCATGCCGATCGCCATCGGTGCGAGCATCACCCCGAGGGTGACGACGATCGACGCGAAGGGGATCGAGAACTCGGCGTCGGTGAACGGCCCGGTGTAGAGGCCGAGCGTCAGCGGCATCAGGGCGATCGCGGCGACCGAGGAGATCGCGGTCATCGAGATGCTCAGGGCGAGGTCGGCCTTGGCGTAGTAGGTGAAGAGGTTGGAGGTCGTGCCGCCGGGCGTGCAGCCGACGACGATCAGCGACACGGCCATCGCCGCCGGCAGGTCGAGGACCGTGGCGAGGCCGAAGGCGACGAGCGGCATCCAGCCGTACTGCGAGGCCAGGCCGATCAGCGGCCCCTTCGGCCGGCGCAGGACCTCCTTAAAATTGGCGACCGTGAGGGTCGCGCCGAGCCCCATCATCAGGACGATGAGGAGGACCCCGAGGAGGGCCTTTTCGAAGCCGCTGAGCATCCGCGCCTGTCTCCGCCGCGACGATCGCACGCCGGGAGAGGCCCGCCAAGGGGGACTGCCGCCGCGTTGCGCGAGAACGCGCGCCAGCTCGCGCCGCGCGGGGGTCCGCGCGGGCAGATCGCGCGCTCGACAAGCGTCCTCCGATCGCGGTACCGGCTTGGGGATGGCCGCCCCACGGTCTCGCAGGTTCATCGCCGTCGCCGGCAACATCGGCGTCGGCAAGTCGACGTTGGTCAACTTCCTCGCCCAGCAATACAACCTGACGCCGCACTTCGAGCCGAACGAGGGTAACCCCTACCTCAAGGACTTCTACGGCGACATGCGTCGGTGGTCCTTCCACTCGCAGGTCTACTTCCTCGCCAAGAAGTTCCGGATCCACCAAGAGCTCACCGAGGCCGAGGAGCGGGTGATCCAGGACCGGACGATCTACGAGGACGCGGAGATCTTCGCCGAGAACCTCTTCCGCCGCCGGCAGATGTCGCCGCGCGACTACCGGACCTACCGCGACCTCTACGAGGCGATCGTCCGCCAGCTCCGACCGCCCGATCTGATGATCTACCTGACCTGCTCGATCCGGACGGTGCGCAAGCGGATCAAGATGCGCGGCCGCCCCGAGGAGCAGGCGATCCCGATCGGCTACCTGAAGAGACTCCAAGAGCTCTACGACGCGTGGTTCGCCCGCTACGACCTCGGCGAGACCGTGGTCATCGAGACCGACAAGCTCGACTACATCCAGGACATGGTCCATCGGATCGACCTGCGGCAGCGCGTCGAGAAGGTGCTCCGGCGGGCGTAGGAGCTGGCGCGTCTCCTGCGCTGGGGCGCGCCCGGGGTCTTGGTGGATCCGCCACGACGTGGGCGGTCTGTCTGAGGCGCCAGGTGTGGCGCCGTTTTCTTCTATGATGGGCGGGTGAGCGAGCCGAGTGAAGAGGAGTACCGGGAGTTTGTCGCGAAGGTCGAGGCGCTGCCGCGGTCGAGCAAGATCTGGGTGCTGCCGATCTTCGCCGCGCTCGCCGATTTCGGAGGAGCGGCGAAACCGAAGGAGGTGGTCAAGCACATCCGTGAGCGCACTCGGAATCTCCTGTCCGATGGCCAGTGGGCGTACGCTCTCCAGAAGAAGGCAATCAACTTCTCGCGAAACGCACTGCGTGTGCATGGTGGGATTCGCGCGGATGTGAAGGGTGTATGGCAGTGGACTGCTCTCGGAGAGAGATATTGTCGCGAACACCGAGACGAGGACATGTCCTTCCCGGACGATTATCCCGCGCTTCCGGCGGAGGAGACGGGCGCTCTCGACATGCCGCTGGAGACGGTTGATGTCACCGGGAGACAGGCGTACTCCGTGCCGATCCTTCGGATCTTGAACAAGGGGCCACGACATCGGGGGGAAATCATCGGTGCGCTTGACTCTGTTGGTGGGCTTGATCTTCTCCCCGGGGATCGTCGGCTCAATCGGGAGCAGGTGCCGATCTATCGCATGCATGCGGGGTGGATGCTGTCCGCGTTGAAGTCCGACGGGCATATTCGGAACATGGGGCAAGGGATCTGGGAGATAACTCAGGCGGGAAAGGACGCGCTCAAGCGGGATGAACCTGCTTGGGATGTCGCCTTGTACCGAGGAGTCTCGAAGGCTCGCGTTCGTCCGCTTGCTTCATCCCTGAGGTCAGGCACGGGGCCGGCAAGCGATACCGTTGCAGCCCCCTCACAGCCCGATTCTGCAGACAGCGAGATTCCGGTCTGGGATGTTTCACGGTGGAAGGACTGCAGAGCATTGATCTCGAGCGACGCCTATGCCGCTGCATGTCGTCGACTCCGTCCGGATCTTGGTCCTACGCCCGATGGCCTCCGCGCTCCGCTCGCGCGTAATCTGATCCTCTACGGTCCGCCTGGAACCGGCAAGACCTACACCGCGAGCAAGATAGCCCAGTCTCTAACGGGCGCTATGGAGCCGAGTGACGAAGGGCTCTTTCGTATTCTTCAATTTCATCCCAGCTACGCGTACGAGGACTTCGTGCAGGGGTTGCGGCCGGACCTGTCAAATTCAGGCGTGTCGTATTGCGTGCAGTCCGGGCCTTTTCGGCAGCTCTGCGACGATGCTGACGATGATCCAGAGCGTTTCTATGTTCTCGTGATTGATGAGATCAATCGCGGTGATCCGTCGCGGATCTTCGGCGAGGCTCTCTTCGCGCTCGAGTATCGGGGGCAAACAGTCAGTTTGCCGATCGGCCCGCCGTTGAAGGTCCCCCCGAACCTCGTCGTCCTCGGGACCATGAACAGCGTCGATCGCAGCATCGCGCTGATGGACTACGCGCTGCGCCGGCGCTTCGGCTTCGTCTACCTCCCGCCCGATCTCGAGATCATCCGCAAGCTGCACCGCGGCTCGAAGGCGGCGCAGCGCAGCGTCGAGGCCGTTGAGAAGCTCAACCAGTGGCTCGAGCGCCGGCTCGGACGGGAGCACATGATCGGGCACAGCTTCCTCCTGAACCCCGCCTATCCCGTCGATGAGCGGCGGAGTCTTGATGTGCTCTGGGAGGCCGACATCCGCCCGCTCCTCGAGGAGTACCTCTTCCACGATCACGGCGGCTTCGCGGAGGTCTGTGACCTCTGGGCCGAGTGGACGGCGAGGCCGGCGAAGGGGCCGGACGATGCGAGCTAGGCGGGTCGTCCGCGAGAACGAGCCCTTTTCGGGTCTCACGGCCGCCGACACGGTCAGTCTGCAGGAGCGGCTCGGTGGCCTCGTACGTGTCCGCGGGCGGCACGTCCGGATCATCCGGGTTGTCGGTCATGTCCTCCTGCCGAGCGGGACGCTGCTGTGTATTCAGTCGGCGAAGGCATCGACGGCGGCGCTGCTCGCCTGGCTCGCGTACGCGGACCCGTCGCTGCGCTCGCTCGACATCGGCGCCAGGCTCGAGCGCTTCGGCGCGGAGGGGGACCTCGGGACGCTCCTCGCGCGCCTCTTCGTCGCTGAGCTCGACGCTGCGATCCGCCGCTCTGGGCTCGTCCTGGACTATCGTCGGCAGCACGAGCGCGGCGGCTTCGTCCGCGGGGCGATCGACTTTCGTCGGCTGATCCGCGACGGCCACAACCTAGCGAAGATCACGTCGACGAGCTGGCAGCGCCGCCGCGACACGCCGTTGAACCGCGTCTTCGCCGCGGCGCTGGCGCGGGTCCGCAGCGACCCGATGCTCCGCGACGCGGCGCCCGAGAGCGTCGACGCCCTCCGGACTCGCTTCGCGGACGTCGAGACGAGGGTGGATGTGGCGCTCCTCGAGGGGAAGACGCCGCTGCAGCGGACGGAGTCTGCGTTCCAGCGCGCGTTTGACCTCGCGCGGATCCTCCTCATGCACGGGGGGCACGGTGAGGGCAGGGAGACCGACGGCGTCGCGTTCTTGATCAACCTCGAGGGTCTCTTTGAAGCGACGGTCGCGCGGGCGTTCGCGGAGTCAGGGCGGGTCCGGGCGCGACCGCAGGCGCCGCTTCACTATCGCATTGGGCTCGGCGGTCGTCCGCTTAAGCGTCGCACGCTGCGGATCGACGTGCTCTGCGACGGTGATGGCGGGCCCTTCGTCGTCGACGCGAAGTTCAAGGCCAAGGTGAGCGCCGGCAACGTCCAGCAGATGGTGACGTACGTGGCGATGACCGGCGCGCGTGGAGGCGCGCTCGTGCTTCCTGGGGCTGCTGGGGACGACGGCCTGATCGAGGTGGTCGTCCGACCTTCTCCCGAAGGAACTGAGACGATCCGCCTCCAGGTCGTCCACCTCGACACGACTGCGACGAGCCTCGAGGGCTGGCGGCGCTCGGCGGCGGACCTCGTCGCGCGCGCGCTCGCGGGGACCGACAAGACGACCTCGTCGACCGTGCACCGGGTCGAGGGGTGAGCGATGCCGACGCCGCCCGACGATCGCCTAGATGACCTCCGCGGGCCGCTGCCCGCGGGGCAGCCCTACGTCTACCTGTCGCGAGCGCAGGCGTCGGCGCTGCGCGGGCCGGCGCGCGGGCTCGCGGCCTACCTGCCGCACCTGCCGTGCTGGGTGCCGCAGCGGCGGGTCGCGGACGCGCTCGGCTTCGATCACTCGGGGATCGAGCGCTGCCTCGAGCGGGGGGGCGGCGCGCCCTACCTGTGGGCGACGGAGCTCGAGAACGTCCACAGCCTGTGGCGCTACGACGAGCCGGCGCTGACGATCGACGGCCGGGTCTACGCCGACAGCGAGGCCTACTACCACGCCCAGAAGCCGCGGCCCTTCGACGCGGCGCGCTGGGAGGCGGCGCGGGTCGGGGTGATGCGGCGGGCGCTCGCGCACAAGCTGGCCGCACGGCCAGCCCTCGGCGGGCTCCTCCGTTCGACGCACCCGCACCCGCTGCTCGCGCTCAAGGAGGACGCCTTTTGGGGGGTCCGGCGCGACGGGGTCGGGGAGAACATGCTCGCGCGGCTGTGGATGGAGCTGCGCGCGTCGACAGGCACGTAGCCTAGGCTGCGTATCGACTGTCACTGGCGCCGAGCGGCGCGCTCATCGTCGCGCCGTCGGCCTGTGGGTCGCTGCGCGCGGGGCGGAGCCCGCTCCGCGCCGACGGCTGAGACGCGCGGCGTTGGATCATCCTATGATGCGCGACGGAGGCGTCGCCTCGATCTGCGAGGCGTCGCGTCGGAGGCTGCGAGTGAAGAGGCCATCATGACAGAGCGGGTCGCCGTGATCACGGGCGCGAATACGGGGATCGGCTACCACACGGCCGCTCAACTCGCCCGCCGGGGGTACACCGTCGTCATGGCCTGCAGGAGCCGTGAGCGGGCGGACGAGGCGCGGGCGCGGCTGCTGGCGGAGGTGCCGGGCACGCAGGCGCTCGTGATCCGCCTCGACCTCGCCGAGCCGGGCTCGATCCAGGCCTTCCGCCGCGAATTCGACGATCGCCTCGGCGTCCTCGATCTGCTGATCAACAACGCGGGGATCGTCGGCGTCCCGCTGACCCGCAACAGCGTCGGCCATGAGCTCCAGCTGGCGACGAATTACCTCGGCCCCTTCGCCCTCACGGCTGCGCTGCTGCCGAGCTTCCGCCCCGACACGCCGACGCGGATCGTCAACGTCGGCAGCTTGGCCCACCGCGTCGCCGCGCTGCGCCTCGATGACTTCAATTGGGAGCGGCGGCGATACGAGCCCTTCCGCGCCTACGCGCGGAGCAAGTTGGCGATGCTCGCCTTCACCCTCGAGCTCAGCCGGCGCCTGCGTCGGCGCGGCAGCGACATCACGGCCCTCTGCGCCCACCCCGGCTTCGCCGCGACCGAGATCGGCCGCTACAACCGCCTGACGAACCCGCGCAACCCGGTCGGCAGGTGGATCAACGAGAGGCTCCGGGCCCGGATCGCGACGCCGCAGGAGGCGTCGATGCCGACCGTCCACGCCGCCTGCGCGGAGGACGTGCGGGGCGGCGACTACTTCGGCCCCGGTGGTTGGCTGGAGATCGGCGGCCCGCCGGCGCCCGCGAAGCTCAACCCCGCCGCCCGCGATGAGGCGCTCGCCAGGCGCCTGTGGGAGCTCTCGCAGGCGATGACGGGCGTCCGCCTCCTCGCCGACGATCCGCCGCAGTGACGGGCCAGGAGCGCGCGGCACGGGGCCGTCGATGATGTTCGCGGCGCTGGCTTTGACGCGTCCGCTCGATCTCCTGCGCTAGCGAGGGGCGCCGCGTCGCGCCGCTGATCGGCGCGGTCGCACGCGCGTTCGGCGGGTTCCCAGAGCCGCTCTTGGGCGCGAGCGCGGCGCTCGTGCGTCCGCGGGCGCACGCATCACAGCGGCTTTGTCGGGCTACTCGCTCGGCTCGCCGCACTTCTCGGCGTCGAGATCGCGGACCGTCGCGGCCGGGGCCTCCGGGGCGACGATCAGGAGGTTGGCCATCATCGCGAGCTCGTCCGCGTCGTCCTCGTAGGGGTTCGCCCGCGCGTAGGTGCGGCAGGCCCTCGCGGCGTCGTCGTAGCGGCCGGCGCGGGTGTAGGCGAAGCAGAGGTTGCGGGTGAGGGGCCCCTTGTCGAAGGGGTTGAGCCGCCAGGCGCGATCGAGGAGCGGCAGGGCCTCGGCGAACTCGCAGCGGAACTCGAGGAGGTCGCCGAGGCGGCTGTAGGCGTTGGCGTGGTCGGGGTCCGCGGCGATCGCCGCGCGCCAGGCCGCGACCGCGGCGTCGTCGCGCTTCTTGGCGAAGTGGAGGTCGCCGATCTGCGTGTGCGCCTGGGCGAAGCCGGGGTCGTAGGCGAGCGCGCGCTCGTAGGCGGGGAGCGGGTCGGCGCGGCCGCAGCTGAGCGCGCGGCCGTGGGTCCAGGCCGCGAGGGCGCGGGCGTCGATCTCCTTGGCCAGCGGGAAGTCGATCCAGGCGATCGGGCGCGGCGCGTCGCTGGCGGCGTCGAGGAGCTTCAGCAGGCGCTTGTCGGCGCGCTTGGCCGCGGCGCAGTCGCCCTCGGTGCGGGCGAAGAGGGCGGTGAAGGTGGCGACCTCGAGGGCGGCCTCCGGCGCGTCGTCGAGGGCGCTGAGGATCTCGCGGGCGTGCGCCTTCTCGCCGGCCATGAAGACCCAGCCGGCGAAGGCGGCGGCGGTGCGGGGGTCGTCCGCGGCTGTCGGCGCGAACTTCTGGAACTCGGCGCGGGCCTCGTCGTAGCGCTGATGGCAGGCGGCGTCGACGAAGGCGTCGATCCGCCGCGGGTCGCCGTCGGCGGTCGGGCGGCAGCCCTCGCAGTCGCCCGCGTCGGCGCTCGCCTGCGCGAGCCCTAGGCCGGCGGGCGTGACCTCGCGGAAGGCGACGCTGAGGTCGCCCCACTGGAAGGGGACGACCTCGGGCGGGCGCGCCTCGGCGAGCGCTCGGTCGCCCGCGGGGAGGCCGAGGCGAGCGTCGGCGACGATCCACGCGGCGTCTAGGGTGGGGTCGTCAGCGGCGAGCGCGAGCTCGAGCGCGCCATCGAGGCCGCTTACGACCAAAAGGCCACCCCCTTCCGGTCGGTGGCGCTGGATTCGGCCAGCATGCGCGATTCCATCGGGCAGGAGCTCTACCCCCTGCGCGAGAATCCCCCGGCCGAGCCGGCAGAGGCCCCCGCGCCCCCGCCGCCCGCAGAGACGGAACTCGAAGTCGACACGAGCGCGGCGGCCGACGATTCCGACCTGCCCGAGGTGGAGCTGGAAGTCGAACCGGCAGAGACCTGGCAGGAAGTGCCGGCGGCCAACGCGCATCTCGAAGCAGCCGGCCCCATTCCAGAAGACCCTGAAGAAGCTGCCCGAGAGGACGCCATGGCAGAGGACCCGAGCTTTGAACTGGTGGGTGTGGTCGAGAACCTGCCCGACAAGACGAGTGATGAGGCCGGGCCCTCCAAAGAGCTGGTGGCAATCCGTGTGCTGCTGGAGCTGCTCGAGAGCAAGGGCGTCCTGACCCGCGAAGAATATGTGGCGGCATTGCGCCGCGCGGCAAAACCTGACTAAGTAGACGGGAGCGGCTCAAAAAGCCGCTTCCGGGGAATCCGTAAGGGAGAATTCATGGCCACACAGCGCAGACGTCTCGGAGAGATCCTCGTCGATGCCGGAGTCATCGACGAGTTCCAGCTCCGCAGTGCCCTTGCCGACCAGCAACGCTGGGGTGCCCGGCTGGGTACCACGCTGGTCAAGCTCGGTTTCGTGACCGAGGAAGTGATGGCCAAGGCCCTTCCGAGCCAGCTCAAGATCCCCAACGTGAACCTGCGCACCACGGACATTCCCGCCGAAGTGGTGAAGATCGTTGCGGTCGAAAAGGCCGAGAAGCACGGCATCATTCCCGTCATGATCAAGGAAGAGGGCAATCGCAAGGTGCTGTATCTTGCCATGAGCGACCCGGCCAACCTGGGCGTTCTCGACGAGCTCCAGTTCGCGACCGGTCACATGGTCAAGCCCGTGATTGCCATGGAGTCCCAGATTCAGGATGCGATTCGCCGCTACTATCACGGCGGCCCGGTCGCCGAATCCGGGATCGAAAGCGAAGGCAAGGATGAGCTTCAGCCCATCCCCATGCGACTGGCTCCTGATGCGGCCAGGCCCCAGCACGAGCCCAAGTCCGAGCTGACCCATCGCGAGGAAGTCACTCTTTCTGCAGACGGAAAGATGGAAGGCAGGGACGACGGCCGTCCGCGTCCCTCCAAGGAAATGCTCGCCCTGCTGCGCCTGCTCTCGCGCAAGGGACTCATCACCAAAGAAGAGTTCATCGAAGAGTTCAAGAACCTCTAGGTCTCTGCAATCCATGGCACTTCTCGAAGTCGAAAATCTCGTCGTGTCTTTCGGGACCGATGCCGGCCCGCTTCGCGCCGTCGACGGCGTGTCGTTTTCCATCGACAAGGGAAAGACGCTCTGCCTGGTGGGCGAGTCGGGTTGCGGCAAGTCGACGGTGGCGCTCGGCGTCATGCGCTATCTCGGCAAGAACGGCAGGATCGTTGGCGGCAAGATCAAGTTCAAGGGCCGCGACATGGCGGAGATGAGCGAGGAAGAACTGCGCAGCCTGCGCGGTTCGGAAATCGCCATGATCTACCAGGAGCCGATGGCCTCGCTCAATC
>JAGQIT010000357.1 GCA_020431135.1 Myxococcales bacterium
CGACATCTCGCGGATCGAGGCCGGCAAGCTCAGCATCGATCCGCACCCCTTCGACCTCCACGCCGAGATCAGCCAGGTGCTCGGGGCCTTCGGCGCGCGCGCCCACGTCAAGGGGATCGAGCTGACCTGCGACGTCCACCCGGAGGTCCCGCGGCGGGTGATCGGCGACGTGGTCCGCTTCCGTCAGGTCGTCGTCAACCTCGTCAGCAACGCGATCAAATTCACCGACGAGGGCGGCGTCTCGGTGATCGTCCGCGAGGCCGAGGGGGCGGCCGAGAGCGGCGCCGACGTCGAGCGCTCGGGCGACGTGATCCGCCTGGCGATCGGCGTGATCGACACGGGGATCGGCATCCCCGCGCGGCGCCAGCGCGAGATCTTCGCGCCCTTCGAGCAGGCCGATCGGACGACCACGCGCCGCTTCGGCGGCAGCGGCCTCGGCCTGGCGATCTGCGCCCGCCTCGTCGAGATGATGCACGGCTCGATCCGCGTTCTCAGCGAGCCCGGCGTCGGCTCGGCGTTCTGGTTCGACCTCGAGTTCATCGTCGACCACAGCGCCGGGGCCCTCGGCGAGCCGCCGGAGCGCGAGCTCGCGGCCGTCATCCCGCGGGCGCTGGTGATCGATCGCGGGCCGCTCGCGGGCGACCTCTTCACCCGCCTGTGCGAGCGCTGGCAGATCGACGCCGAGGTCGTCCGCGACCTCGACGGCGCCCGCGCGGTGCTCGACGCGGCCGCCAACCAGGGGCCGGCGCTCGACCTGATCATCGTCGATCCCGAGGGCCTGAGCGCGGACATCGAGGAGGTGCTCGCCGAGACCCGCGGCCGCGGCTACCGCGGGCCGGCGGTGCTCGCTACCGCCGAGGATCTGCCCGGCCACCTGCGCGACGACCCGGAGATCGCGGTGCTGCGCAAGCCGTTCACGCCGACGGAGCTGCGCGCGGCGATCGATCACCTCTTCGCCCTGACGCCGCGGGTCCGCGTCGAGCGCTCGGGCGAGGCGCTCGGGCTCGCCGACATCGAGCCGCTGCGCGTGCTCCTGGCCGAGGACGAGGAGGTCAACCAGCTCGTCGCCATCGACATGCTCAGCCGCGCCGGCCACGAGGTGACGGCCGTCGGCGACGGCGAGCGGGCGATCGAGGCCGCCGTGTCCGGCGACCACGACGTGGTCCTGATGGACCTCGAGATGCCGCGGGTCGACGGTCGGATCGCCACCCGGCGGATCCGCGAGGAGGAGCGCCGCGACGGCGGCGGCCGCCTGCCGATCATCGCCCTGACGGCGCACGCGCGCCCCGGCGAGGCCGAGGAGAGCCTCGCCGCCGGCATGGACGGGCACATCACGAAGCCGCTGCAGGCCCGCGAGCTCGTCCGCCTGCTCCTCGAGATCGAGGTCGCGCGCCCGCGCAGGGCGGAGGGCGAGCGGCAGGCGCACGAGCCCCCCGCGATCGTCGATCACGACGCGGTGCTCGAGCGCCTCGGCGGCGACCGCCAGCTCCTCCGGCGGATCGTCGACCTCTTCTGCGAGAGCGCGCCGACGCTCCTGCGCGAGCTCGAGGCGGCGATCGCCCGCGGCGACGCCCGGCGGGTCAAGCACGACGCCCACCGCCTCGCGGGGATGCTGTCGAACTTCAACGCCGCCGCGGCCCAGGGGCTCGCCCGCCAGATCGAGGAGCGGGCGCGCGACACCGTCCTCGACGGCTGCGACGAGCTCCTGGTCGCGCTGCGCGAGCGGATCCGCCGCCTGGAGCGCGACCTCGACGCCCTCGCGGACACCGACAAGGACGCGCCGCGCGGGCGCCCGCAGGCGGCCCGCGACCGCAGGTAAACCTGTCTATTAGGTCATGTCTCTTGGGCGGGCGGCTCGCCGTCGTCGGCGGCCGCGGGCTCGCCCCAGCGCTCGGCGACGAGCGCCGCCAGGAGCATCACGCCGCCGCCGGCGATCAGCCGCGGGAGGTCAGTCGCCTCGCCGAAGACGAGGAGGGCGACGGCGACGCCGAGGGGGATCTTGAGGTTGTTGAGGACCGCCAAGGTCGCCGGTTGGGTGCGGACGGCGCCCGCGTTCCACAGGAAGAAGCCGAGCCCCGAGGCGACGACGCCGAGGTAGGCGAGGGCGGCGAGGGCCCGGTGGTCGAGGGCGGCGAAGCTCCCCCAGCCGCCGCGCAGGGTCGTCGTCGCCGCGGTGACGGCGAGGCCGCCGACGAGGAGGAGCCCGTGGAGGCGGCGGTCGCGGAGCTCAGGACGGGCCCGGCGGAGGCGGCGGTACTCGATCTGCCCGGCGGCGAAGCAGAGGTTGGCGCCCTGGACGAGCGCGAAGCCGACGAGGAGGTCGCCGCGGACGCCCGCTGGATCGCGCAGGAGCGCCGCGCCGGCGATCGCCAGGGCCGCGCAGCCGAGGGCGACCGGGCTCAGCTGGCGGCGCCGCAGGCCGTCCCAGAGGACGACGTAGATCGGCGTGAAGACGGTGAAGAGGGCGATCTGGTGGGCCGCGAGGTGGGCGTAGGCGGCGAGGTAGAGGCTGTACATCAGCCCGTACTGGACCGCGCCGATCGCCACGAGGCGGGCGGCGAGGCGGCGATCGCCGAGCGCCTCGCGGCCGACGAGGGGCGCGAAGACGGCCGCGCTGAGGAGCAGCCGCGCCCAGCCGACGAAGCCCGGATCGAGGGCGGCGAGGCTGCTCTTGATGATCCCGAAGGAGAACGACCAGAGCAGCGAGGCGGCGATCAGGTAGAGCATTGACGGGCCTCCTCGGCCCCGCGCCGCCTACGACGGCGTCAACGTCCGCAGCGAGTCGACGGCGTGGACGGGCGCCCGATCGCCGGCCATCAGGTGGGCGATCGCGCCGTAGACGAGGCGCTGAGCGGCGACCCGGCTCTTCCCGGCGAAGACCGGCGAGGTGACGACGATCGTGTAGTGGCCGCCGCCGCCGCTGACCTCGACGTCGGCGTCGCTGATCGTGCCGAGGATCGCCTCGCGGATCGCGTCGGTGACGGAGCCCTGGAAGTCGGTCGGGTGTTCGCTCATGGCCCCGCTGTATAGCCCGCGGCGGCCGACGACGGCAATCGCGGCGGCGCGCGGGGAGGGGTGAGGCCGCGACGCGTGCCGCCGCGCAGCGATCGCGGTCGTCGAGCGCTGCGCCGGATCGCCGCCCGCACGGCGGAGCCTCCTAGTCCTCCGCCGGGTGGGCGGCGAGCCACGCCTCGGTCTTCTTGACCTCGAAGTCGAAGGTGCCGTCCGCGCGGTATATCGCCAGGGCCTCCTCGGCGAGGGCGCGGGCGCGGGCGCGGTCGTCGGCCTTGCGGCTCGCCTTGGCGATGGTGACGGCGCGGTGGAACTTGGTGTAGGCGAGCTCCTCGGGGTGGGTGTTGCCGAGGTCGTGGATCCGCTTGGCCTCGTAGAGGCGGGTGAGGGCGTCCCTGTGCTGCCCGCGATCGGAGAGGGCGCGGCCGAGGCGGGCGAGGGCCGAGGCGCGGTCGGGGGCGTCCGGGTCGCCGCGCTCGAGGACCGCGAGGGCGCGCTCGAGGTGCTCCTGGCCGACCGCGGGCTCGCCGAGGTCGTTGTAGATCTCGCCGAGGCCGATCCGCGCGAAGGCGGTCTTGGGGTTGTCGGGTCCGAGGGTGGCCTCGCGGATCGTGACCGCCCGCTGGATGTGATCGCGGGCGCGGCGGAGGCGTCCGGTGTCGCCCTCGGTGAGGCCGCGGCGCTGCTCGATGGCGCCGAAGGTCAGCTCGAGGATCGCGATGTCGGGGTGGTCGGCGCCGACGAGCGCGACCTTGCGGTCGATGATCTCCTTTACCAGCGCCTCGGCGCGGCCGTAGTCGCGGACCGCGAAGTAGGCGTTGCTCAGGTTGCCGCCGATCATCAGCGTCGTCGGGTGATCGGCGCCGAGGTACTCGCGCGACAGCGCGTAGGCCTCGGCGAAGCGCTCGGTCAGCGCCTCGTTGCGCCCCTCCTGAGCGTGGACGATCGCGATGTTGTTGAGGGCGACGCCGACGCTGCTGTGGCGCTCGCCGTGGAAGCCGCGGAGGAGCTCGAGGGCGCGCTCGAAGTGGGCGAGGCCCTCCTTGCGGTGGCCGCGGACCAGGGCGATCGTCCCGGTCGTCAGGGCGACGTTGCCTCGCAGGCCGCCGTCGGCGTCGATCCGATCGAGGAGCGACGCGGCGACGCGGATCCACGGCTCGCCCTTGTCGGGCTCGCCGAGGCGCATCGCCAGGACGTAGGCGAGGCGGTTGCTCGCGCTGATCGCCACGGCGTCGTGGTTGCTCGCCAGGGCCTCGTTGAGGGCGCGGAGGTAGTGCTCCTGCGCCGCCGTGTAGTCGCCGCCGACCTCGGCGCAGGTCCCCCGGAGCTGCGCGACCTCGGCGATCACCGGGCGGTAGGCGAGCGCGTCGGCCTCGGCGGCGCGCTCCTCGAGGGCGCCGCAGTTCTCGACGTGGCTCGCCCCGACCTCGGCGCGGACGCCCGCGAGGGCGTCGCGGATCGCCGTGATCGCCGTCGCCGTCGCCTGGTCGCGGATCGGCGCGAGGCCGGTGACCAGGTGGTGGCGGTCGCGGCAGCGAGCGATCGCCGGCAGGCCCTCGCTCGCCTTGAGGGCGCTCTCGACGACCTTGGCGTCGGCCTCGGCGTAGACGGCGGCGACGGCCCCGAGGTCGCGCAGGCCGGCGTCGAGGCAGGCGCTCGCCCGCTCGTAGAGGTTGTCGGTGAGGCCGCCGCGGCGGCGCTCCTCGCAGGTCGCGCGGTAGGCCGCCGCCCAGCCCTCGGCGTAGGCG
>JAGQIT010000358.1 GCA_020431135.1 Myxococcales bacterium
CGCTTCCTCGACGACTACGCCGAGGACTGGCTCGGCGCCCGCGCCCGCGCCTGCGAGGACACCCGCGCGGGCCGAGGCTCGGAGGAGCTCCTCGAGCTGCGCCTGCGGTGCCTCGAGCGCCGGGTCGAGCGCGCCCAGGCGCTGGTCCGGGAGCTGGAGGGCGGCGTCCCCGCGCTCCTCGAGGACATGAGCGTGACGATGCCCGCGCTGCCGGCCGTCGCCTCGTGCCTCGAGGCGACGCGCCCCGCAGGCGCAGAGCGGGCGGTCCACGAGGTCGAGCTCCAGCTGACGGCCGACAACTACTGGTCGGGCGCCTTTGACGGCGTCCCCTTCACGGCGGCCAACGCCATGGAGTGGCGGCAGCGCGACACGATCGTCTGGTTCGTCCCGCCGGGGAGGCACACGATCGCGGTGGACGTCGTCGACATCGGCACCGCGGCCGGCTTCATCGCCACGGTGCGTGTCGACGGCGCCCTCGTCAGCGGGACCGGAGACGGCCGCTGGCGGCTCGCCGACGGCACCGCGCCCGCCCGGTGCGCCGCGGTCAGCCCGGTGATCGCCTGGGCGGGGAGCGCCTTCCTGCACGACGGCGCCGCGTGGATCTGGGACGACGCGGCGTGCTCGTCCTTCCACACGCCGTCCTTCGCGCTGACGCTGGATCTGTGAGCGCCGCGATGAAGCGCCGCCGACGGCGACCGCGGAGCGCGGGCCATCGGCGGCGTCTCGCGTGCAGGAGCGGGGGGCGGACTAGGCGTCGGCCTCGGTCTGCTCCATCACCTGGCCGGTCGACGTGACGTGGTAGGTCTTCGTGTTGCGGCCGCCGTCGACGATGACGGCGATCGTGTCCGCGTCGACGCGCTCAAAGCTCATGGTGATCGTCTTGTCCTTCGGCGTCACCAGCGAGTAGACGCCGGACTGCGGCACGGGGTCGACCCAGCGGACCTCGACGTCGTCGATGTCGAGGTTCCACATCCCGCTCTGGCCGGTCCAGGCGCGGACGCCGTTGATGACGATCCCGCCGGCGAGCCCCTCGGACTCGTTGAGGAGCGTCTGCGTGCGGTCCGAGGTCGTGTCGACGGCGTCGCCGTCCTTGTTGACGAACTCGTAGTCGGTGACGACCCGGCGCGACTGCGCGGAGTAGGTGACCTCCTTGGTCCCGTTCATCGTGATCGTGCCGTTGCTGAAGTCGGCGTAGGTGTGGTCGATGACGGTGGCGTCGGCCTCGACGGTGACGGCGATCGTCACGACCCCCGCGTACGTGTGGTTGTTGTACGTGCAGTTGTCGTCGAGGGTGCCGAAGTCCATCGTCAGGGTGCTGTCGGCGATCTCGACGGTCGAGCACGGGGCCTGCGACTCGAGGAAGGCCTTGATCTCCTGGAGCACCTCCTGGACACCTCCGCCGATGGTGAAGGAGGTCGTGATCTCCGTGATCTCGTTCTCGATCGCCTGGGCCTGGCCCTGGGCGACGATCTCGCCGACGGCCGCCCGCATCTCGATGTTCGTGGCGCCGCTCGTGTCGAAGCACCCCGTGGTCAGCGTGAGGCCGAGGCCGAGGAAGGCGGTGGTCAGGGTCGTCGTGAGGCGGGGCGCGAAGGTCATGTCGTCTCTCCTGGCCCCATGGTTGAGCAAGCGCGGGGCCAGAGAAAAGCCTGTAATTTCGACCGGTACCTAGTGCGTGTCGGAGAACGCGACATGTGCGGTGTGGCGGATCACGACGCCCGCGCGCGTGCGAGCGGCGCGCTCCTCGACCCTGCGCATCTCCTGCGTGGCTAGGCCGTGGCGGCGGTCAACGCTGCCGGCTGCGATGACCGCTCTGTGCCGTTGCGGTGACATGAACGCGACAGTATGCTCCCGCGGCCGTGAGTCTGGCTGGGCGAGCAAGGCAGGGGGTCCGCTCCCTCATGCCGACAACGTGGAAGAACCTCGTCCCGCCGCGACACGGGTGGGTCCGGCTGTTTACGTCGTTCTCGACGTACGTGCTCGTCGCCTCGGGCCTCGCCACCTGCGTGGGCAAGGCGCTCGCCGTCGCCGAGATGGACGACATCGGCCATCCTCTTTTGCTGCTGGCCTGGGCCCTGACCTCGGACGGGTTGGTCTACTTCGGCGCCGCTGCGCTATTGGCGCTCATGGAGTCACGGCTCCGCCGGGCCTGGATCCTGACGATCCCGCTCGCCCTCGGCGGCGCGATCACGGCGACCCTGAACACCGGCTACCTGATCATCACCGGCGAGCAGGCCTCGTGGGAGGCCTTCACCGAGCTCTTCGCCCGCTTCCAGGACGTCACCGACATCACCGGCGAGGGGGTCACGACCGAGGTGATCCTGCGGATCATCGGCGGCTTCCTCATCGGCGTCGGCCTGCCGCTGATCCTCCGCTGGGAGCTCCGCCGCCGGCGCTGGGACTTCGACCGCCGGGTCCACGGGCGGGCGCGGATGCTCTGCGCCGCCTGGCTCGCCTTCGCCGCCTTCGTCGTCATGCTCGTGACCCCGCGCCCGGAGAGCGTCAAGGCGCGCAACCTCGGCAAGAACGCGCTCCTGTCGACGATCCGCACCGCGATGGCGCAGATGGACCGCGGCTCCTTCAAGGGCTACAAGCCGGTCCGCCTGGTCTCGTCGACGACCGTCGACAAGGTCGCCGAGCGCCAGGGCCCGCCGAACGTCCTCGTCGTCGTCCTCGAGTCGACGCGCTACGACAAGACCGGGCTCTCCGGCAACGAGGAGGTCGCGAGCACGCCGAACCTCGAGGCGCTGGCCGCCGAGGGGATGGTCGCCCACCGGGCGCGCGCCGTCCTCCCGCACACGACCAAGTCGCTCTTCTCGATCCTCTGCGGGCGCTTCCCGACGATGCAGAAGAAGGTCGTCGAGGTGTCGAGCGACGTCCGGATCCAATGCCTGCCGAAGATCCTCGACGAGGCCGGCTACGCGACCGCGTTCTTCCAGAGCTCGTGGGGGACCTTCGAGTGGCGCCCGCGCCTCGTCCACCGCCTCGGCTTCGAGCACTTCGAGGCCTTCGAGGACATCCGCGGCCAGTCGCTCGGCTACCTGGCCTCGGACGACGAGAGCCTCGTCCGCCCCTTCGGCAAGTGGCTGCGCGAGGTCGTCGGCGTCGAGCAGCGGCCCTTCTTCGCCACCCTCCTGACCTCGGCGACCCACCACCCCTACCGCCTGTCGCGCAAGGCCAACAAGATCGCCAAGAAGGAGAAGCTCCCGAGCAAGACCAACGAGGAGCGCTACCTCCGGCTGATCGAGGCCGAGGACCGCATGCTCGGCGGGCTCCTCCGGGAGCTCGAGAAGCAGGGCCTGCGCGACAACACCTACGTCGTCGTCCTCGGCGACCACGGCGAGGGCTTCGGCGACAAGGGCGTCAAGCAGCACGACAACAACTACTATGAGGAGGGCCTGCGGGTGCCCCTCGTCATCGCCGGGCCGAAGATCGAGGAGCACTACGAGGTCCCGGGCAACGCCAGCCTCATCGACGTGACGCCGACGCTCCTCAGCCTCCTCGACATCCCCGTCGACGACGCGGCGAAGGCCGAGCTCGGCGGCTACGATCTCCTCTCGCCGACCTTCCCCGGCGACCAGCCGCGGTGGTTCTCCTGCTGGTTCGAGCTGCGTTGCCGCGGCTTCGTCGTCGGCGATCGCAAGGTCGTCTACGAGCCGCAGGTCGACGAGGCCTGGTACTACGACCTCAAGGCCGACCCCGAGGAGAACCGGCCGATCGCCCTCACGCGCGAGCTCGAGGGCTACCTCAAGACCCTGCAGACGACGCTCAAGGCGTTCCGCGCCCGCAAGTGGAAGCTCAAGTGGGGTCACGTCGCCTACGGCGAGTGGATCTGCAACAAGAACGATCGCTACTGCCGGCACCCGAAGGCGAAGAAGGACAAGTACCGGCCGAAGGACGCCGACAAGGACGAGGCCGAGGGCGACAAGGCCAAGGACGCCAAGGACGCCAAGGCCGAGGGCGCCAAGGGCGACAAGGCGAAGGCCAAGGGCGACGACGGCAAGAAGGCCGTCACCGGGCCGAAGATGAAGCTCGACGCCAGCGACATGGCGAAGGCGGCGAAGCGCGGCAAGACGGCGGCGCCGGGCGGCAAGGAGGAGGCCGACGTCGAGGTCGAGGCCGAGGCGACGCCCCCCGAGGTGACGCAGGAGTTCCCGGGCGATCCGCCGCTGCGTGAGCCGCAGTCGCCGTCGACGAAGGGCTAGCCCGGACGCCCGCCGCTGCGGCCACGAGCGAAGGTGTCCTCTAGGACAGGCAGCGGCCGACGACGACGAGGCCGCCGTCGTCGACCTGTAGACGCGCCAGACCGGGGAGGAGGAGGCCGAGGTCGCCGGCGCCGAGCCGCTCCTCGGCGGCGCTCGCCTGGCCCCTTAGGGCGGCGATGAGTCGCGGCGCGGAGTCGTCGAGGTCGTGGACGCCCGCGGTGAAGATCTCTAGGCCGAGGTGCTTCCCGGCGAGGGGGCGCGGCGCCTCGTCGGTCGTCCAGATCACCGGGCGAGCGTCCGCGCGGATCGTCCGCGCGGCGTCGTCGATGTGGAGGTCGCGGCCGCTGTGGTAGTCGTAGATTCGAAACGTGCAGTCGCTCGGCTGCTGGATCTCGGCCAAGAGGATCCCGCCGCCGATCGCGTGGACGGTGCCCGCAGGCACCAGGATGATCGTCCCGGGGCGCGCGGGGATCGTCTGGAGGCGGTCGAAGAGCGCGCCCTCCTGGGCCCTGTCGGCGCGCGCGGCCGCGGCCGCGGCGACGAACGCGTCGACGCTGACGCCGGGCGCGAGTCCGGCCCACAGCGCCGCGTCGGGCTCGGCGTCGAGGATCATCCAGGCCTCCTCCTTGCCGGGGCCCGCGGGGCGATCGTCGGGGTGGACCTGGACGCTGAGGGGGAGGGCGGTGTCGATCAGCTTGGCGAGGAAGGGGAGGGGGCCGCCGAGCCAGGCGTCGAGGGCGCGCCCTCCGGCCCGGCTCTCGCGGCCGGCGAGGGTCGAGAGCTCCCACGACTCGCCGATCTGCGCGCCCGCGGGCGCGCCGCGGAGGCGGCCCAGGCGCTCGCCGCCCCAGCGGGTCGCCTTGAGGGTGTCGGGCCCGGGCTCGGGGCGTAGGAGAGGGGCGCGTTTGGCCGCCGTCATCCCGGCATCCTAGCCCGAAGCGTCGCCGCCCTCCCAGCCGGCGACGGCGGGCTGGCCTTCGCGGTACCCTCCGAGGACCAGGAGCAAGCGGCGATGGCAGACGACGAAAAGGCGGGCGAGGGGAGCTCGCGGCGGACGATGCTCAAGATCGGCGTCGGCGTGATCGGCGGGGGCCTCGGGCTGATCCCGCTGGCGCCGGCGATCGGCTACGTGGCCTTCCCGCTCGATCACAAGGTGACCTCCTCGGGGGGCGGCTTCCTCCCCTGCGGCAAGCGCAAGGGCTTCGGCGCCGAGCCCGTGAAGGTCGACCTCTTCGCCGATCAGGTCGACGCCTGGCAGCGCTCGAAGGACGTAAAGATCGGCTCGGCATGGGTGATTGAGCTCGACGGCAATCTCACCGCCTTCTCGACCGTCTGCCCCCACCTCGGCTGCGCGATCGACTTCGATCCGTCGGCCAAGAAGTTCATCTGCCCCTGCCACAAGTCGTTCTTCTCGCTGAGCGGCGCGGTCGAGGAGGGCCCCTCACCGCGGGCCCTCGACGCCCTCGACGTCAAGGAGGACGGCGATCTGGTGACGATCCGCTACGCCCGCTTCCGCCAGGGCACCGACGCGAAGGAGGAGGTGTGATGGCCGGCCGTCTCCGCGCCTGGCTCGACGATCGCCTCGGCCTCGGCGTCCTCTCGGAGTGGGCCGTCGGCGGCTCCGTCCCCGGCGGCGCCCGCCTCCGCTACGTCTTCGGCTGGGTCCTCCTCTACCTCTTCATCCAGCAGGCGTTCCTCGGGATCCTGCTGGCCTTCTATTACTCGCCCTCGGTGACCTCGGCGTGGGCGAGCACCGCCTATCTCAACGACCAGGTCGTCGGCGGCTGGTTCATCCGCGGGCTCCACTACCACGGCGCGTCGGCGATGATCGTCGTGATCGTCCTCCACCTCCTGCAGGTGGTCTTCGCCGGCGCCTACCGCAAGCCGCGGGAGGTCAACTGGTGGAGCGGCCTCGCGCTCGCGGGGATCGTCATCCTCTTCGCCTTCACCGGCTACCCGCTCCCCTGGGATCAGGGGGCGTACTGGTCGACCCAGGTGCGCTCGGGGATCATCGCCTCGGCCCCCGGCGGCGAGGTGGTCCGCGACCTCATGCAGGGCGGCTCCGAGACCGGCAACCTGACGCTGACCCGCTACTACGCGCTCCACGTCTTCGTCCTGCCGCTCGCGTTCACCCTCCTCGCCGGCCTCCACCTCTACCTCCGTCGGCGCCACGGGCCGACCCCGCCGGTGACGCTCAGCGACGAGGAGGCGGCCGCCCGCGCGCAGCCCTTCTGGCCGAACCAGCTCTTCCTCGCGGTCGTGGCGATGGCGCTCTGCGGGGTGATCCTGCTGGTGGCGACGATCGCCACCCACGGCTCCGAGCTCTACGCGCCGGCCGATCCCTCGAGCAACTTCACCGCCCGCCCCGAGTGGTACTTCCTCGGGCTCTACCAGCTCCTCAAGCTCTTCCCGGGGCCGCTGGCGATCGTCGGCAAGGTGGTGATCCCGGGGGCGCTCGCGGCCTTCCTCTTCGCGCTCCCCTGGGTCGACCGGGCGGAGAGCCGGCGGCCCCGCGCCCGCCTCGGGATCCTCGCGGCGATCGCCGCGATCCTCTCGGGCGCGGTCGCCCTCTCGGCGGTGGCGATCGTCGACGACGCGAACAACGAGGCGCTCCAGGAGGGCCTCGCGGAGGCGGCGAAGGAGGCCGAGAAGGCGCGCGAGCTCGCCAAGGAGGGGGTGCCGCCGGCCGGCGGCGTCGCGGTCTGGGAGAACGATCCGGAGTTCGCGGTCCGGGCGCTCTTCCGCGAGCACTGCGCGAACTGCCACCTCCTCGACGGCAAGGGCGGCGAGGAGGGCCCCTCCTTCGACGACTACGGGACCCGCGAGTGGGTCGCGGCGATCATCCGCAACCCGGCCGATCCCCGCTTCTACGGCGGCACCAAGCACAACACGATGGAGCCGCTGCCGGTCGACGATCTCGGCGACGATGATCTGCGCGCGGTCTCCGAGTACGTCTACAGCCTGATGGGCGAGTCGGCGAAGGCGGTCGACAGCGAGCTCGCGGCCCGCGGCAAGGCGATCTACGACGACAAGCTCGAGTGCTCGGGCTGCCACGAGCTCGAGGGCGAGAGCACCGGCCCCGCGCTCAAGGGGCGGGGGAGCGTGGATTGGCTCAAGCGGATCATCGCCGACTCGTCGGCCGCGGACCTCTATACCGATACGGCGGAGATGCCGAAGTTCACCGGAAAGCTGACGCCGGAGGAGATTGAGGCGCTCGCGCAGCTCCTCGATCGCCAGCGGCAGAAGGCGGAGGGGGGCGCTCCGGCGGCCGGCGAGGGCGCCTGAGCGCCCGCGGAATTTTCCTCCGAGAATTTTCCCTCGCCGCGTGGAATATTGTTCTCTGGCCGTCGTCGACGGCCCATCGTCCCTAGCCCCGGAGAACCACCGATGAGCCAGCGCGCCCTCCGTTTCCCCTTCGCTCCCCTCACCGTCATCGCGCTGGTCGGCGCGCTCTTCGGCGCCTCCGCCCCCGCCGGGGCCGATGACAACCCCTGCACGGCCTCCCGCTTCGAGTTCAAGGAGGTCGAGAAGGCGTGCAAGGAGGGGGGCCGCGTCGCCGCCAAGAAGATGATGAACGCCGTCGTCAAGAAGGCGAAGGAGGCGGGCGAGCAGATGAACTGCAAGACCTGCCACAACGACGTGAAGGACAAGTTCGACCTCAAGGCGAACGCCAACGCCGACTTCAAGCGCTGGCTCTGATCGCGCGAGCACGATCGCGCCGAGCGGACGAGGCCGCGCCTCCCGATGCGACGGGGGCGCGGCCTCGCGCGTCTCGAGCGGCGGCGCGGCGCCTCGGCCCGCGCGCGCCGACTTGTGGGGCCGAGAGCGGCCTCGCTATCCTCGTCAGTCCAAAGGAAGGTTGGCCTTGGACTACAGGATTGGATGGGGATGGGCGGCGCTCTCGGGCGCCCTGGTGATGGCCGGGTGCAACGGCGACGACGGCCGGGGCGAGAGCAGCGGGTCGGCGACGGCGACGGCGACCGACTCGGCGAGCGCGTCGGCGACCGACTCCTCGAGCGGGAGCGCGAGCGCGAGCGAGGGCTCGACCTCGGCGAGCGGCAGCAACAGCGAGAGCGCGACCCAGGGATCGACCAGCGACGCGACCGCGACGACCTCGGCGGGGACCAGCGGGACCACCAGCGGCGGCGGCGAGACGACGACCACCGGCGGCGCGGTCTGCCCCGCGGACTGCGAGGACAAGGGCGGCGTGTGCGTCGGCGGGATCTGCTGCGAGGAGGACCTGGTCTGCGGCGATGTCTGCTGCTCCGGCGGCGAGGTCTGCTCCTTCAACACCTGCGTCGTCCCCGGCGAGGCCTGCATCGACGCCAGCGAGTGCGGCCCCGACGAGTACTGCGAGTACAGCCTCGGCGAGGAGATGATGGGCGGCGAGATGTGCCAGGGGCAGCAGATCAAGAACGGCAAGTGCCTGCCCTCGCCGCCCGAGTGCGGCCCCGGCGAGGAGCCGATGGAGGGCGAGGAGATCACCTGCCTCGCCAAGTGCGAGTACGTCCCCGACGGCTCCTTCAACCCGGTGGTCAAGTACCACTGGAACAAGGGGACCGTGATGATGGCGCCGATCGTCATCCAGCTCGACGACGACAACTGCGACATGATCGTCGACGAGCGCGACATCCCGGAGATCGTCTTCGCCTCCTTCGCCAGCGGCCAGTACAACAACAACGGCACGCTCTGGGCGATCTCGGTGGTCAATGGTCAGCTGGTCGAGAAGTGGAGCGTCCACTTCGACACCGATCGGATCAACCCCGGGCGCGAGATCGCCGGCGGCGACATCGACGGCCAGCCGGGCAACGAGATCGTCTTCTGCACCGAGAACGGCAAGGTCCGGGCGATCGACGCGGCCGGCCAGCCCCTCTGGACCTCGACCTGGGCGAGCGGCTGCGTGCAGCCGACGATCGCCGACCTCGAGGGCGACGGGAAGCCCGAGGTGCTGGTCGAGGGGGTGGTCCTCGACGGGGCGACCGGCGCGATCAAGGTGATGCTGCCGGGCTCGTCCTACTCGACCGCGGCCGACCTCGACAGCGACGGCCAGCTCGACATCGTCCACGCCCGCGGCGCCTTCAACTCGGCGGGCGGCGTGCTGGCGGAGACGATGGTCGACGGCCTCTTCCCGGCGGTCGCCGACCTCGATCTCGACGGCAAGCCGGAGGTCGCGGTGATCTCGAACAACGGCGGCACCCTCAAGCACCACCTCGTGGTCTGGCGCTACGACCCGAACATGCCGAACAAGGTCGAGATCATCCGCAACGGGATCGACATCAACGGCGCGCTCAACCCCAACCTCTGCCCGGCGAATTCGGCGGGGAACACCCGCGGCGGCGGGCCGCCGACGATCGCCGACTTCAACGGCGACGGCACCCCCGACGTCGCGGTCGCCGGCGGGGTCGGCTACGCGGTCTTCGACGGCAAGAAGCTGATGGACCCGAACATCCCCGGCAACCAGACCTTCCTGTGGATCCAGCAGACCCACGACTGCTCGTCGGCGGTCACCGGCTCGTCGGTCTTCGACTTCGACGGCGACGGCTCGGCCGAGGTCGTCTACTCCGACGAGTGGTACCTCCGGATCTACAAGGGCGCGACCGGCGAGGTCATCTGGAGCACCTGCAACACGACCGGCACACTCCGCGAGCTCCCGCTCATCGCCGACGTCGACAACGACGGCCACGCCGACATCGTCGCGGTCTCGAACAACTACTCGTCGATCACCTGCGAGGGCGGCAAGCAGACCGGTGTCCGGATCTTCGGCGACGCCAAGGGGCAGTGGGTGCGGACCCGGCGGATCTGGAACCAGCACGCCTACCACGTGACCAACGTCAACGAGGACGGGACGATCCCGGCGATGGAGAACGCCAACTGGACCCAGCCGGGGCTCAACAACTTCCGGCAGAACGTCCAGCCGGCGGGCGAGTTCTCGGCGCCCG
>JAGQIT010000359.1 GCA_020431135.1 Myxococcales bacterium
CGAGGTGAAGAGGATCTTGGCGACCGTGTCCGGACCGGTCGCGGCGTGGCGCTCGGCGACGGCGTCGGTCGGCGCGGCCCGGAGCGCGGCGAGCCCCTCCGCGCCGACGAGCGGCGCGGCCCCGAGCTCCGCCATCGCCGCGAGGGCCCGACCGTAGCGCTCGCCGTCATCGGCGTAGACCAGCGCCGGCCTGGTCTTTCGGCCGATCGCCTTGATCTTGCCGAGGTCGGCCGAGAGCAGCGAGTAGGCCGGCGAGATCAGGGCGACCGGGATCCCGACGTGCATCGCCGCGAGGAGGAGGAGGCCGCTGTCGACGCTGTTGTCGCTGAGGATCGCCAGCGGCCGCGTCCCGTCGAGGCCGCGGTCGAGGAGCCCCTGCGCGAGGCCGAGGATCGCCGCCGCCGCCTCGGCGTAGGTCACCTCGCGCCAGCCGTCGTCGCCCCGCTCGCCGAGGAAGACGCGCTCCGGCGCGGCCGCGGCCCAGCGGAGGAGGCGATCGCCGAGGGTCCGCGGGTAGCTGCCCAGGGGGACAGGTGAGCGGACGATCCGCGCCCCGTCCGCCCGCGTCGTCACCTCCACCCGCGGCGGCAGGAGCTCCAGGGGAGGATCGACGAGCGGGCGCATCACCGCCGACAACACTATCAGCAAGGGGCGAAGTCGACACGCCGGCCCCGCGGCGGGGGCGCGGGGTCTGGCGCGAACCGGGCTCGACCCGGCCCGGACCCCGGCGCCGCGATCCGCCCCCCCGGCGAGCGCTGACATCTGCGCCCGGACACCCACGTCGTGTGACCCGTCACGGGTGTCAGCGAATTAAAAATTGAACCGCCGAGGCCGCGTTCGCCGGCGAATTCGCCACTTCCGCCAGGGCCGCCGCGGCCGCGATCGCGCGCGCTTCGCCCCCCGCGAGCTGGCACGGGCCTTGCTGAACCGAGGGCACCACCGGATCGGCGCCTCCCCGCGCCGAGGAGTGATGACTGACGATGACCTCTCTTAAGCGCACCCGCCTCCTCTCCCTCCCCCTCCTCGCCCTCTTCGCCGCGCCCCTGGCCAGCGGCTGCACCACCGGCGAGACCCCGACGCCCGAGACCCTCGTCCCGCGCACCCTCTACGCCTTCGACAGCTGCGAGGACCTCCTCGACTACGCCAAGGAGAACGCCAAGGAGTCGCTCGACGAGTACGGCACGCTCTACAGCGGCGGCAACGGGTGGTTCGAGGGCGACGTCCTCGAGGGCGGCAACGAGGACCAGGCCGGCGACACCGGCGGCGAGGGCTCGGGGACCGGCGGCGGCGAGCCGGGCGTCGACTACTCCGAGACCAACGTCCAGGAGCTCGGCGTCGACGAGCCCGACCTCGTCAAGACCGACGGCGAGCGGATCGTCGCCCTCGCCGGCGGCAAGCTCCACCTCGTCGACGCCACCGGCACGCCGCAGCTCACCGCCTCGCTCGACCTCGGCGGCGAGACCTACAACGACGCCGAGATGTTCCTCTACGAGGACCGCGTCCTGATCTTCGAGCGCGTCTACGGCTACGACTACGACCAGTGGGGCGAGCCGGGGATCCCCGAGGAGGACCTGCCGCCCGAGCCCAACTACCCCGAGCAGGTCAAGAAGTGGTTCGAGGGCGGCGGCCTGACCTTCACCCGGATCACCGAGATCGACATCAGCGACGCCGACGCCCCGGCGATCGTCGCCAAGCTCTACGTCAGCGGCGACTACCTCAGCGCCCGCCGGATCGAGGGCGTCTCGCGGATCGTCATCCGCTCGATGCCGAGCGGCCTCGACTTCAAGAGCCCCTACGAGTTCTACGACGAGCTCGACGGCCAGGGCGACTACCCGCAGACCCAGGAGGAGTGGGACGCGCTGTGGGCCGAGTGGGTCGAGAAGGCCAAGGAGCACAACGCTGAGGTCATCGACAGCTCGACCCTCGACAACTGGGTCCCGCACTACGTCTTCGAGGACGTCCAGGGCGGCAACATCAGCGAGGGCCTGCTCACCGAGTGCGCCGACACCATGCACCCCGGCCTCTACTCCGGCCTGACCATGACCTCGGTGCTCACCGTCGACCTCGAGCAGGGGCTCTCCCCCGAGGGCAGCGTCGGCCTCTTCGCCGACGGCGCGATCGTCTACGCGTCGACCGACAACCTCTACGTCGCCACCCGCGAGTGGTTCGGCGGCGAGGGCTGGGTCGAGCCCGGCTGGGACGACGGCGTCGTCGACGACGCGCCGGCCGAGCCGATCCCCGACACCAGCGACGGCAGCAGCAGCGCCGACACCGGCGACGTCGACCCGATGAACGGCGCCGCGGCCCCCGACGCCGACCCGCGCGCGGTCTCCTTCCGCGCCGGCGAGGAGGAGGCGGGGATCACCTCGTACCTCCACAAGTTCGCGATCCCGGCCGGCTCGAAGGCGATCTACACGGCCTCCGGCGAGGTCCGCGGCCGCCTCCTCAGCCAGTGGGCGATGAACGAGGCGCGCGGCGACCTCCGCGTCGCCACCACCGACCAGCAGAACTGGGACAACGCGACCTCGGAGAGCTTCGTCAGCGTCCTCCGCGAGGAGGACGGCGAGCTCGTCCAAATCGGCCAGGTCGGCGAGCTCGGCAAGGGCGAGGAGATCAAGGCCGTGCGCTACATCGGCGACGTCGGCT
>JAGQIT010000360.1 GCA_020431135.1 Myxococcales bacterium
CCGGTGAACGCCCCCTTCTCGTGGCCGAAGAGCTCCGACTCGAGGATGCTCTCGGGGAGCGCCGCGCAGTTGGTCGGCACGAAGGTCTGCGACGCCCGCGGGCTGTGCTGGTGGATGTAGCGGGCGAGGAGCTCCTTGCCGGTGCCGCTCTCGCCGAGGAGGAGCACCGTCGCCGTCGACGCCGCCGCCTGCCTGGCGATCTCGAGGGTCGCGCGCATCACCTGGCTGTTGCCGACGATCGACCGCGAGGTCGCGGCGGCGAGCTGCGCCCGGAGCTCGCGGTTCTCGGCGACGAGGGCGTGCTTGTCGAGCGCCTTGCGGACCGCCGCGACGATCGCCGCGCGCTTGAGCGGCTTGGCGATGAAGTCGTAGGCGCCGAGCTTCATCGCCTGGACTGCGTTCTCGATGGTCCCGTAGGCGGTCATGACGATGACCTCGACCTCCGGGGTGATCGCCTTGGCCGCCTTCAGGAGGTCCTCGCCGGTCATCCCCGGCATGCGGAGGTCGGTGATCATCACCTCGATCGGGTGGTTGCGCAGAATTTCCAGCGCTTCGCGGCCGCCCGGAGCGACCCGCACCTGCAGGCCCTCCTTGACGAGGACCTTCTCGAGGGCCTCGCGGATGCTCGACTCGTCGTCGACGATGAGGACGGTGGGGGCGAGGAGGCTCGAGTGTGCGGACGGCGGTGTCATGACGGCTCTCTCCTGGATAAGCAAATTCAAGGCCCGGAATTCAGGCCTGCAATTTCAACGACTTCATGACGAACTGACGGCGTGACAGCGCTACTCTGTCACGCCGTCGGGGCCATCGTGACAAAATGTCATGGAGGCACCAGCGCGCGCTCCCCGCCATCGCCGCCGCCGGATCCCGGTGGAGGCGACGTGCGACGGGCGAGCCGACGAGCCGGTCGCGGTGACGCGCGCCGGCGCCCTCCCCTGCCCCGCGTTCAGCCGGCGGGCCGCGGCGACCTGCTCCTCCGACCATGCGACACTGCCACTATGCGTTGGCGTATCCCCCTGATGATCTCGATGTTGGCCCTCAGCCCCCTCGCCTGCGGCGACGACGGCACGAGCAGCGGCGGCTCCGAGACCGCGTCCGGGACCACGTCAGACACGACGACCACCACGTCGACGACCGCGAGCGGCTCCGACTCGGGGACGACGACCACCACGACGAGCGGCGGGATGAGCGACAGCGACACGGGGACGACGACCTCGTCCACCGGCACGACCGCCGCGCCGACGACCTCCGAGACCGGGACCTCGACCACCGGGACGACCGCCGTCGATCCGACGACGGGCACCGACACGATGACGACGACGACGGGCACCGACACGGGCACGACGGCGACCGACACCACCGACACCGACGCGACGACCACGACGACCACCGGCGGCGACGAGAACCCGCTGTGGAACACGCCGAACCTCTGGTACTCGGTCGAGAACAAGCTCCACTACATCTCGATCGACGAGAACGACGGCACCGTCGTCGACCTCGTGACGAGCACCATCAACACCCAGCTCCTCGACGGCTTCACCGGCCTGACGATGCTCGAGGACGGCTCGCTCCTCGGCTCGCGGGTCCTCGAGAAGATGGGCACGCAGATCTTCTACGTCGCCGCTCCGCCGACCGAGCCGAGCATGATCGACGTCGAGATCCTCGGCATGGTCCCCGACACCCTGCTCATCGAGGCGCTCTACACCGACTGCAAGGGCCTCGTGTACCTGATGGACAGCGGCACCGACCTGACGACCTCGACCGGCAACCGCCTGATCCGCTTCACCGGCGACTACCTCAGCGGCGACCTCAGCTACGAGGTGATCACCGACCTGCAAAACGCCAGCGTCGCCGACATCGATGACCTCGGCCCGGGCATCGACATGATGGGCGAGATCACCGACGGCGAGGGCTTCGCGATCGACTCGGGGACGGTCTACCTCTTCAACTACAACGACGGCACTGGCAGCCAGCTCGGCAAGGGCGGCACCTGGGGCTCGCACGCCCTCGGCGGGCCGCTCTTCACCGACAACACGGCGCGGCTCTACCTCCTCGACATCAACGCGAACCTCGTCGAGGCCGACCCGATGACGCTGCAGCTCTCGAACACGCTGGTCACCGGGCCGAAGCCCGAGGGCGACGCGCCGGCGGGCTGGAGCGGGCTCACCGGGCCGCTGACCGAGTGCGAGTCGACGCTGCCTCAGTAGCGTCGGCGGCGGCCGAGGCCGAGGAGCAGGAGCCCGAGCGCGGCGCCAGCGGTCCCTCCTGCGCCGCCGGAGCGGCCCGTGACGCAGCCGCAGCCGCCCTCGTCGCCGCGGTCGAGGTCATCGAAGCCCGGGTCGTCGGCGCCGGAGGCCGCGCTCGTCGAGCTCGTGTCCTCCTCGCCCCCGTCCTGCTCCCCGCCGGTGGTCGTCGGCGCGCCGCTCGTGTCCCCCGTCGCGCCGTCCGTGTCGCTGTCGGCGTCGCCGCCTGAGGTCGACGCGTCGGCGTCGCTGTCGGTCCCGTCGCTGTCGCCGGTCGTCGCCGGAGGCGCGGGCTCGACGACGAGAACGCGGAGGGCGAAGGCGTCCTCGGCGAACCACGCCTGCGCGTCCTCGTCCTCGTGGACGACGCTGAACTTCTGGATGAACTCGCCGGGGGTGTTGCCGCGGATCGTCAGGGAGAAGCGGCCGACCTTCCCCGACTTCGTCGTCTCGTCGAGGCGCGCCGCTCGGGTCGGCGCCGGCCAGCTGTCGTCGACGAGCCCCGAGGGCTCCTCCGGCGAGGTCGCGAGCATCGTCGCCTGGCCCCAGGTCGCCGCGCCGTCGTTGCGCAGCTCGAACCACCCGGTGTGGGTCTCGCCGACCTCGAGGAGGATCGGCGGATCGTCGAGCGCGGGGAACGACTGCCCGGTCGGCTCGCCCGCCCACAGCGGCGTGCCGCAGGGGCCGTCTTGCGGCGGGCCGCCGCCCCACCACTCGTAGTGCCAGTTCTCCGACGGCACCGTGCGCTTGAAGCCCCACTCGCCGCCGTGGGCCTCGAGCCACTTCAGCACCCCCGACGCGCCGGTGTTGAGATCGAGCGCGTGGCCGCTCTGGTGGTTCGAGTAGCCGGGCTTCGCGGCGAGGTTGCAGTTGTTGCAATTGCAGTTGATGTAGCAGTTGTAGAGGTACTGCTGCTCCTTCATCGTCCGGAAGCCGCTGACGATCTTGATGCCTACCCCGTCGGCGGCCGCCGCCTGCTGCATCGCGTAGTAGGCGTTGGCGGTCTCGACCTCGACGGGCTTGCCGTCGACGGTGACGACGGTGATCTCGAAGGGGTCGCCCTTGACATAGCCGGTGTCCTTGCTCTCGTCGCAGTTGATCGCCGGGAGGACGTCCGGATCGCCGAGGGTGTAGTACTCCGGACCGTCGGGCTCCGGCTCGTGCGCGTGCTCGGCGACGTCGAGGCCGAGCTCCGGCGCGGCGTCGACGGCGAGGCCGCGCTCCGCCGTGAGGTCGTCTGAATCGCAGCCAGCGAGGGCCGCCGTGGCGGCGACGAGCGAGGCGAGAAAGGGCTGGTAGTGGGGGCGCACACCATCGAATTAGCCGCAAGCGCGAAACCGAGCAAGCCGGTAATGTGTGTACTTATTGCCAATCTCGATCACACAGCAATTGAATATACAAAACTATCTGTTTTAATCCTGTCTGCAGGGTCGCTCGACCTGCGTCATGATGCGCCGGCAGTCGCTGTACTCGCCTGCGCGCCCTCCTCGAGGCCCACTCCTCCTCCTGCCGCGCCCAGGCCAAGACCGCCCCGCTCCCGCGGGCACCGCTGCCTGAGCCACGCCCGACACCGCGGCGCAAAAGAGCGAAGGCCGCCAGACGCGGGCGGCCCTCCTCTTCGGCTCGTCTCCAGGCCGCTAGGGGCAGCGCTCGGCGTAGAAGGTGCCGTTGAGGTTCGGCTCGGTCCAGCTCCAGAACCACTCGTCGACGTCGCACAGGCGGGCCTCGACCATCGTGTCGTCGATCGCGACGATCTCGAGGGTCGCCTCCCAGGTGCCGCCGCCGAAGCCGCAGTCGTTGTTGCCCTCGTCGGGGCCGGTCTCGCTGGCGAAGCCGAGGACGTCGTCGAGGCCGACGTGGTAGACGCCCGGGGTCTGGAACTCCGGCGGGATCATGATCGACACCTCCCAGTTCGGGCCGCACTCGAGGCCGGCGTTCGGATCCTTGCACTCCATCGCCTGGCTCGAGAGGCTGATGTACATCGTGCTCGGGTCGATCTCGCCGCCGCTCGTCGTCGTCGTCGAGCTGCCGCTGCCGCTGGTCATGTTCGGCGGGACCTGCGACTTGAGGTAGGCCATCGACGTCACGAGGCCGTCGATCGCCGGGAGGTCGCCGCAGGCCGCCGGCGGGTCGCCGGTCGTGCTGTCGCTGTCGGTGCCGTCGGTCGCGTCCGTGGTCACCGAGCTGCTGTTCGTCGTCGCCGAGGTCACGGTCGAGGTCATCGCCGTCGTCGCGTCCGTGTCGCTGCCGCCGGTCGAGTCGCTGGTCCCGGTGCTCGAGTCGCTCGAGCTGCCGCTGACGCCCGAGGTCCCGCTGCTGCCCGAGCCGCCGCTGGTCGAGCTCGCCGACTCGCCGCCGGTGCTGCTCCCAGAGTCGGAGTCCGAGTCGGTCTCGGCCGCCGTAGCGCTCTCCTCGTCGCCCTTGCTGTCGCAGCCGAGGCCGCCCAGGCCGAGAACGAGGGCGGCGGAGATCGTGATGTTTAGGCCATGTCGAGTCATGGGCGGACCCTACCACCGGTCTCCGGCGCTGGCACTCTGGAGAGTCTGTCAGGCCCCTGACAGCGACGTCATGGCGGTGACGCCATAGGGAGGTGCGCGACGACGGGGCCGCGAAACGACGTTGTCGAGGTGAGCCGCGGCGATCGGCAGCGCGGCCGGCCGCCAAGTCAACGCTCACGCGCCGCCGGCACGCGAACGAAATAGGCGGGGTCCTTCGGCCCGATGAGAATGAGCAAGATCGGGTATTCTTTGTAGAGGATGGCGCTGTCGCTACGTGCGCGCCTGAGCGCGCTCGCCCTTAGCGCGCTCGCGGGCTTCAGCCTCGGGGGCAGCGGCAGCGCCGAGGCCAGCTCGTGATCCTACCATTTCCGCGCGAGAGAGCGCTCCCCGCTGATCACCGGCAACCCGGTGCCGGTCGACGCCCAGCCCTGGTTCCTCGCCAAGTCGTGCGCCAGCGATCCGCCGTGCGGCTTGCCGACCTACGAAGCAGGCGTCGGCGAGCGCGTGCCTGGAGAGACCGACTGTGTCCTCATCATCGCGCGGCTCGTCCCCGATGAGCCCCTCACTCCGGGCCGGACCTACGGCTCGGACTGCGACGCCTACGTCGCGCGCGACGACGGCTCCGAGGGCCAGGCGAACAACCTGAAGGTACGCGCTGACGCCACGCCGTCGCTGCCCCCCCTGACGCTCGTCAGCGCCTCGGCCCACGTCGAGCGCGTCGACGACCCCTGCGGCGAGGAGGCCAAGCTCATCATCGAGGTGGAGTTCGCCGAGGACGACGCGACGGTCTCGCGCTTCTTCGACGAGAGCGGCCTCATCGAGGCCAAATACGAGTCGTCGGGACGCCGCTTCGTGATCCCCGCGGCGCCAGACGAGAGAGAATTCTGGGAGCGCAACCGGAGCGCCGACCCGGTGGTCAGCGACATCACCCTCACCCCGGTCAGCGCCGACGCCGTGCGCGGCGCCCCGATCACGATCGCCGGCGACTCGGTCCCGGTCGACGCGATCTACATCCCCTGCTCGATCGGCCAGGAGCGCTCGCCGCTGCTCCTCTTTGCGGTCTTCGCCTTGACCTGGCGGCGGCGGCCCTCGAGGTCTACTCCGTGAGCGCCGCGTTGGCGCTCGCCCTCTGCGTCGCCACGACCTCCGGACCGGAGGCGGCGCCCGCGACGACGACCGGGAGCGACGTAGCCGCGGTCGATGATGACGGCGAGCCCGCGAAGCTCAAGCCCCCCTATCCCGATCGACCGCACTTCGTCTTCGCCCACAGCTACGGGCTGACCTTCGGTCTCAACACGATCCCCTCGGGCGAGGTGGCGTTCTTCTTCGGCCGAGCGATCGGCGAGCGCGACCTCTCCGTCCGCCGCTGGGCCCTCGGCTACCAGGCGACGGTCTCGGTCGGCGGCGCCGAGCGCTACAGCGACGGCGTGCTCACGCTCCGCAGCCACCTGATGGCCGCGACCTATCGCGCGCATGATCGCCTCTACGCGTCGATGGCGCTCGGCCTCGCGCTCTTCCACGGCTGGTTCCCGCAGGTCCTCGAGGGCGAGGGGAAGATCGCGCTGGTCTTCGGAGCGCGACGACGTCGCTCGCAGACCGCCGGGCTCGTCGGCGCGAACCTCCGCCTCGGCTGGAATTTCTTCCACGACGAGCGGGCGCCAGCGCCCCAGATCGGCGCCTTCATCGGCTTCGTCCATCGCTGAGACAGGGCCGCTCGGTACGGTCCACCGGGACCCCGCGAGCGCGGACCCGCCTCCAAGCGCGGGTTTCCTGCGCGGTGAAGGCGGGCTATGTACAGCGGTCCCATGAGCAGGCCCCCCAAGCCGATCTGCGGCGTCGACTTCGGCACCTCGAACAGCGTCGTCGCCCTCCTCGGCGCCGACGAGCGCCCGCGCTTCGCCGAGTTCTCGCTCCTCGGCGCGGCCACCCGGAGCTTCCGCTCCCTCCTCTTCTTCGATCTCGAGGAGCAGCACCACCGCAAGCCGCTCCAATTCGAGGCCGGACCGGGCGGCATCGAGGCCTACCTCGAGGCCTACGGCGAGGGCCGGCTGATCCAGTCCTTCAAGACACATCTCACCTCGGAGAGCCTCGGTCGCACCCAGATCGGCCCGCACACCGAGGACCTCGACGGGCTCGTCGCCCACTTCCTCCGCCGCCTCTTCGACCGCGCCGAGGAGAGCCTCGGCCAGCCGATCGAGCGCGCCGTCTTCGGCCGCCCGGTCCGCTTCGCCGGGGCCAAGGCGAGCGCCGACGATCAACGCGCCGAGCAGCGGCTGCGCGGCGCGGCCGCGGCCGCCGGCGTCCGCGAGGTCCACGTCGAGCTCGAGCCCATCGCCGCGGCGTACCACTACGAGTCCGGCCTCGAGCGCGACGAGCTGGCGCTCATCGCCGACTTCGGCGCGGGCACGACGGACTTCTGCGTGATGCGGATCGGTCCCAGCCGCCGCGATCGCGAGGACCGCGGCGCCGACGTTCTCGCCACCGGCGGCGTCGGGGTCGCGGGCGACAACCTGGACGCCGCCCTGATCCAGCACGTCGTCGCCCCCAAGCTCGGCAAGGGGTCGTGCTACCGCGAGTTCGGGCGCACCCACGTCATCCCGAACTCCTACTACAACAAGCTCTCACGCTGGCATCAGCTCTCGTTCCTCCGCGGCGACCGGACGCGCAAGGACCTCGAGCGTCTGCAGCAGCACGCCGACGAGCCCGAGGCGATCGCCGCCCTCATCGAGATCATCGAGGACAACCAGGGCTTCCACCTCCACAAGTCGATCGAGCAGCTCAAGATCGGCCTCTCCCAGGGCGAGCACAGCGACTTCCGCTACGCGCACGGGGACCTAGAGATCGTCAGCAAGGTCGCCCGCGCCGACTTCGAGGCGTGGATCGCCGAGGACGTCGAGAGCGTCACCGACTGCCTCGACGCCACCCTCGCCGCCGCCGGCCTCCGGCCGAAGGACGTCGCCCGCGTCTTCATGACCGGCGGCACCGCCTTCGTCCCCTGCGTCCGCGAGCGCTTCGCCAGCCGCTTCGGCCGCGACAAGCTCAGCAGCGGCGACGAGCTCTCGTCGATCGCCTCCGGGCTCGCCGCCCGCGGCGGACGCCTGAGCCGGCGGTGACCCGAGAGCCCCAACTCGCGGGGCCACAAGCCGCCGCCCCTGTCTGCGGAGCCGCCCGCGTCGGCGCCAAGGCGCCCCTACTCGGTCAACTCGGCTGTGACGACGAGTTCAGCGCCTCGGGCGACGCGGGCTCGCCGCCCTCCGTGTCCCGCAGATCGATGATGTTGCTGATCTTGCGCCCGCGCCCGCCCGTCTTGATGAACACCAGGAAGTACGAGTGGTTCTTGCGCGCGTGGACCTGGCGCTTGAGCCTGCTGACCGCGGGGTTGGTCTGGCGGACGAGGACGAAGAGGTCCTTGGTGTAGAGGCCGAGGCTCTCGTAGCCGCTGATGATCTCGACGTGGGTCAGGCGCTGGGTGTTCGAGCTGACCTCGTCCTGGCACTTGACGATCAGCGCGCCGCCGTCGCGGAGGACGCGGTAGGCCTCGCGCCCGGCGCGGGCGTAGAGGTCGACGACCGCGTCGTGCCACTTCGGCCCGTCGGCGCTCGCCCGCTGGTTGGAGTAGTGGCGGCGGAAGGCGGCGTGGCTCCCCGAGCCGGCCATATGCCCGACGGCGCGGCGGTGGAGGCCCTCCATGTACGGCGGATCGAGGACGACGCAGTCGACGCTGGCGTCGGCGTAGGGGAGCGCGCGGCAGTCGACGCCGGTGCTGTAGTCGGCGCCGGGGAGGCGCAGCGCCTCGTCCTTGAGCTCGAGGTCGGAGGCGAGGAGGCGGTAGGTCCCGGGCTCGATCGCCCGCCAGAAGACGCCGAGGCCGTAGGTCACGTCGGCGACCAGCGAGCCGGGGGGGACGTGGAGGGCCACGATCCTGGCGAAGAGCTCGGCGTTCTTGCCGACGTGGGCCGAGGTGACCACCTCGCTCGTCGGCCGCCCTCCTTGGCGGCGCTTGGCCATCGCCGCCACTCTACCGCGCGGCGCCGCGCGTGGCGAACGAAGGCCCCCGGCGCGCGCGCGCAGGGGGCCCCGTACACAGGTCGCGCGCCTGCGCTACTCAGCCGCGTTCTCGGCGTCGTCCGAGTCGCGGAGCCTGGTGATCAGGCGCTCGCCGCGGGTCGTGATCTCCTCGTGGAGCGCCGTGACGCGGAGCTCGGCGCGCTCGAGGAAGCGGTCGAGGAGCTCGCGGCGCTCGTCGTGGCGGCGCGCCTGCTCGAGGAGCGCCTCGGCGATCGCGACGTCGCCGAGGAGCCGCCCGAGGCGCTCGGCGTGGAGCATCGCG
>JAGQIT010000361.1 GCA_020431135.1 Myxococcales bacterium
GACGACGACAGCGGAGGACGACGGCCGCGTCGGTGTCGATCGTCTGCGAGTGAATCTCGTTTTCAAGTCCGCCGGATCGCCGCGGTCACGCGCCGCAGACAGGCCCGCGCTCCGGGCTGCGGGGCGCCGGGACTCGTGTTAGGTTCCCGCCCGATGAAAGGCAACCCACAGGTCATCGAGCTGCTCAACGAGGTTCTCACCGCGGAGCTGACGGCCATCAACCAGTACTTCATCCACGCCAAGATGTGCGCGGACTGGGGCTACACCAAGCTCGCTGCCAAGGTGCGCGCGGAGTCTATCGACGAGATGCGCCACGCCGACACGCTGATCGAGCGGATCCTCTTCCTCGACGGCGTCCCCAACGTCCAGCGCTACAGCAAGGTCAACGTCGGCGAGACCGTGAAGGAGCAGCTCGAGCTCGACCTCCAGCTCGAGCACGACGCGATCGCCCGCCTCAACAAGGCGATCGCCACCTGCCGCGATGTCGGCGACAACGCCAGCCGCGAGCTCCTCAACGGGATCCTCGTCTCCGAGGAGGAGCACACCGACTGGCTCGAGACCCAGCTCGAGCTGATCCGCCAGATCGGCGAGCAGCTCTACTGCGCGCAGCAGGTCGGCTAGCCGCGCTCGTCCTGTCGTCCAAGCCGCCGCCCGGTGAGTTCGGTCAAGGACCGCGACCCTGCTCCCGACGGCGCACGGGCCCGCATCGCGGGCCCGTTTTTTCTTGTTTTTGTTCTCGTCCGCGGCGCGGACTACTTGGCCGCGGGCCCCTTCGCGTCGCCGTTCTCGGGGGCCGCGGCGTCGGCGGGCTGGGGCTTGCCCATGAGCTTCTCCGGCGCCTCGGCGGCCTCGTCCGGCAGGCGGATCGTCTTCGGTCCGGGCGGCGCGAACTTGTCGACCGGGACCTCGCCGTTGACCTCGAACTTGTTGGTGATCGACGACATCTTGGTCAGCGACGCGTCGACGAATTGCTTGTAGGCGACCTTGGTCCCGGCGACCTCGCGGAAGTCGTCGAAGGTCACGGTCACCGGCATCGCCCCGAGCGGGTTGGCCTGCTTGAAGCTCTGCGACACCGGCATCTTCGTCTCGAGGTCGAGGCGGAGAACGACGTCGTCGTCGCTCGGCGAGCGGAAGGTGATCTCGGCGAGGCGCCGGCCGCCGTCACCATCGACGAGCGCGGTGGTCTCGGCGCTCTTGAAGTACTGCCTCCAGTCGAGGGCGAGGCAGCGGCTCGTGCTCCACGCGGCCTGCTCGGCCTCGACGCCGGTGATCATGCGCATGCCGTTGATCGGGTCGTCGGACCAGATCTTGCCGCCCTGGCTGCCGAGGCGGACGAGGCCGACGCCGGGCATGTCGGTCTCGACGTAGAAGTCGCCGCCGGCCCACCAGGTCTGGGCGGTGCCGTGGAGGCCGAGGCCGTCGACGGTCATCTGCGACTCGACGTAGTACGAGCGGATCGCCTCGAAGCTGGCGGCGCCGCCGAGGGCGTCGACGGAGGCGGCGAGGAGCTCCTCGGCTGCAGGCAGGGCGTTCTTCTCGGCCTCGCCGGCGGCGCCCGCCTTGGTGTCGGCGCTCGCATCGGCTGTCTTCGCGCCCGCGTCAGGGCCGCTGCTGTCGGTGCACGCGGACCCGAGCAGCGCGAGGCCGAGGGCGAAGGAGGAGCAGAGGCCGACGAGGCGCGCGCGCGGTTGAGATCGACGTGTCATGGGGCTTGCTCGGTCTTCGCGGGCTCCGCGGAGAGCGCCTTGATCGCGGCCGCGAGCACCGGATCGCGCCCGGCGATGAAGTCGTCGCGGGTCTCGTGCACGAGGACATCGGGGCGCACCCCGTCCCCCTCCGCGACGCTCCCCTTTGAGCTGTGGTAGTCGCCGACCACGTATTGAAGGATAACACCGCCGTCGAGGCGCTCGATCAGCGAGGGCAGCGCGGCGCCGGCCGAGGCCCGCCCGCCGATGATCGCCTCGACCCGGCCGAGGTCCCGCATCCCCGTGGCGAAGATCTCTGAGGTCGACGCGGTCCCCTCGTCGACGAGGAGCACCAGGCGGCCGGTGAAGGCGTCAGGGTTGCCGGCGACGTTGAACTCCTGCTTGAAGTCGCGGAACTGGAGGGTGCCGAGGGAGCCGCCCTCGGTGAGGAGCATCCGGGCCATCGGCACGGACATCGCGCCGACGCCGCCCGGGTTGCCGCGCAGATCGAGGATCAGCGCCTCCATCCCGGCCTCGCGGAGCTCGCCGAGGGTCGCCTCGACCTGCTTGAGCATCGGCAGCATCCAGTAGTTGAACGCGAGGTAGCCGATCTTCGTTCCCTCGATCATCCGCCCCTCGACGAGGGTCGGGATGTTGCGGAGGTTGCCGAGGGAGACGACCTCGCCGGCCGGGGTCACGCAGCGGACCTCGCGGGTGACCTCAGCGTCGGCGGCGCTCGGATCGCGCAGGCGGATCGCGATTATGTCGCCCTCGTTGCCCGAGAGGAGGTTCTCGACCGCGCGGGTGATCTCGAAGGCGCGCTCGCTCGGGCGCTCGCTCCGCTCCTTGATCGCGTCCACGAGCTCCGGGATCGAGCGGCCGGCGACCTCGAGGAGGACCGCGCCCTGGGGGACGCCGCTGTCGACTCCGCCTACCGCGGCGTCGACGACGACGACCTCGTCGCCGATCAGCCGCGCGGCGATCGGCGCGAGGGCGCCGCCGCGTGGCGCCTCGGTCGCGTCTTCGGCCGCGGGCGGGACGACCTTGAAGTGGCTCTGCCCGAGCTTGTCGAGGAGCTCGTTCATCAGCTCGTAGGCCGCGGCCGGGCCGTCGACGTCGACGAGCTTCGTGCCGTACTCGAGGCGGAGCGCCGGCCAGTCGAGGCAGGCGAGCGTCGGGTCGAAGTGCTTCTCGAGAACCACCCGCCAGACGGCGTCGAGGGTCGCGGCGTAGGGAGACTCGGGGAGGGGCGGCAGGGTCGCCGGGTCGAGGCCGCTGAGATCGGGACACTCGCCCGGAGCGCGGGCTGTCGGGGCGTTGGTGTCCGCGGGCTTCGTGTCGGCGCTCTCCCCGGCGCGTTCCTCCGCGCCGCCGGTCGAGGTCGCCTTGGGCCCGCAGCCCGAGCCGACGCCGCTGACGAGGAGCGCCGACGCGAGCGCCCCTATCTGGGCACAGACCGATCGTGAGCGGGGAGCTCCCGGCTCCCCGTGGCGGCGGCGACGCAAGGCTCCTCGCCTACTCGTAGGTGATCCGCTCGAGGGCGTTGAGATCGAGGACGACGATCTCCTGCCGCGAGAGGCGGAGGATCCCCTCGCGCTGCATACGGTTGAGGGCCCTCGAGATCTCCTCGCGGACGGTGCCGAGGCGGGCGGCGACCGTGTTCATGTCGAGCTGCCGCGGGATCACGCAGGGCTTGCCCTGCTCGGCGCCGGCCCGCGTGGCGAGGGTCAGGAGGAAGGACGCGAGGCGGCGCTCGACCGATCGCAGCGAGAGATCGAGAACGAGGTCGATCAGGCGGTTGGCGCGGAAGGCCATGTGTCGCATCAGCGCCATCGCCAGGGGCTGTGAGCGGCCGGTCAAGCGGACCACGTCGTTGGTGCCGAAGCGCCAAGCCTCCGAGTCGACCATGGCGAACGCCGACGACGCGCATTGGACGTCAGGGGGGAGGAAGCCCTCGCCGATCAGCTTTCCGGGCTCCGCGAGGTAGAGGATCTGCTCGCGACCCTCGGACGAGATCAGGCTGAGCTTGAACTCACCGCTCTTGACGATGAACAGGCCAGGTCCGGGCTCGCCGCGGCGGAACACCGAGCGCTTGCGCTTGACCTCGATGATCTCGCCGAAGCTGCACAGCTCGGCCATGATTTCTTCTGGGACCTGATCCCAACCGGCAAAGCGCAGGAGCGACTGGCGGATCTGCTCAGTCTCCGCAGGCTCTAGTGACATGGCGCAAGTGTAGCCGGCTTTTCGCTCGTCTGCGCGCCCACCGACGGGTCTAGTGCAAGGCAAATTCGTAGCTTGCCCGCGACATTTCGTGTCTTTTCTGGGCCGGGGCTCGGATGCGCGCGTGGAGCGGAGATCTTCGCAAATTGGTGGTCCTTATCCTACATGTAGGCCATACTCCCACGACCTCCAGCATGGATGGACCGCCGATGCTCTCGCCGACCGCCCCTTCGCGTTTCCGTCTCCAGCCCCTCCCGCACCCCGAACGCCGCGTCGAGCGGCGGCGCTACCGACCGACGGACACCGCGTCCGCCCTGATCTCCGCCTTCGACCACGCGGTCGCTCGCGCTGAGCTGGACGCGGCGATCCTCGTCGACGAGTACGGGATGCTGGTCTCGAAGAACACGACCGAGCTCGACCTCAACCAGCTCGCCGCCGTCACGCCGATCGTCGCTCGGGGGCACGCCGCCGCAGCGATCCGCCGCCGCGGCCAGGAGCGCGAGCTCAGCGTCTGCGAGGTCGAGATCCTCGGCGAGAAGCTCTTCGTCGCCGCGCTCGGCGGCGCCAAGGGCCCCCGCGAGCGCGAGACGACGACGATCGCCGCGGCCGCCGACCGCATCCTCAACGCCTAGCGCCCCGCCTTCTCTGATCGCCACGCGGGGGGAGCCCGCTGGCGGGCAGTCGAGGAGACGGCGGCGACTCAGTCCTCGCGGTTGAGTTCGTCGTCGTCTCTCGCTTGTCGACGGGGCGACGTGGCGAGTCGCTCGGACAGCCTCCTAGCCGTCAGCGCGGTTCGTGGGCGCCATCGCGAGGCCGCGGAGCGCCGCCTGGACGGCGACCTCGGGGAGCTCGCGCCCGGCGAGGGTCGTCTGCGGGAGGTTAACGTGGATGTCCGGGTCGACGCCGTTGCCGTCGATCACACGATCCTTCGGGGAGAAGTAGCGGGCGATCGTCAGCGTGAGGACGGAGCCGTCGGGCATGCCGATCACGTCTTGGACGGTGCCCTTGCCGTAGCTCCGCTCGCCGATCACGTGCGCGCGGCGGTGGTCTTGCAGGGTCGCCGCGAGGAGCTCGGAGGCGGAGGCGGAGCGCCGATCTTGGATCACGACGAGGCGCGTGCTCTCGTCGGAGCCGCCGGTGTGCGCCGTCTCCTCGCGGAGGATCTGACCGCCGCGTCCGCGGGTCCGGACGAGCACACCCTCGCCGATGAACAGATCGGCGATCGCCACGGCCTCGGTCACGTCACCGCCGGGGTTGCCGCGGAGGTCGAGGATGATCCCTGAGAGGCCGCCAGAGCCGGCGGCGCGGCGGAGCTCGGCGAGGGAGCGCTTGACCTGCTCGCTGACCCCGGAGCGGAACGCGCGGACGATGATGTGCGCGTGCTTCCTGCCGCCGCGCTCGAGGAGGTGGGCGTCGACGAGATGCTTGGCGTCGGTCGCCGCGAGGGTGAGGGCCAGGGTCTGCGGCGCCGGATTGGCGCGGCGTTGGACGACGAGCTCGACGCGCTCTCCCGGGCGACCGCTGAGGAGGCCTTGGGCCTCGGCCTGCGAGAGCATGAAGGAGACGTCGTGGTCGCGGATCGCGAGGATGTGGTCACCCGCCTGGAGGCCGATCCGCGCCGCGGGTGAGTCGGGGAAGACGGTGGTGACCTCGAGCTCGGCGGGCTTGTGCGCCTCGACTTCGCCGCGCCGGAGGTGGACCGCCAACCCGGTGAAGCCGCCCTGGCCCCGGTGCTTGAGGGACTTGCGCTCGGTCGCCGTGAGGAAGTGGCTGTGCTCGTCGAGGCCGCTGACGA
>JAGQIT010000362.1 GCA_020431135.1 Myxococcales bacterium
CGACGTCGACGTCGGCTACGTGCTCACGGGCGACGACGCCGACGTCGTCCGCTTCCGCGACGCCGGCAAGCACAACCTCGACGTCGCCCGCACCTGGACGCTCCTCCAGTCCTTCGTCGCCACCGGCTACGTCCGGATCATCTTCGTCGACACGTCGATCCAGCGCCTCCTCTACAACCACGCCCGCGAGGCCGGCGCCGATGAGGCGACCCTCGAGAAGCTCCTCCAGTACCCGCGCGGCGAGAATTTCCCGGGCGGTCTGATCCGCGACTGGCCGGGCCACCGCAACCACTTCCACGTCCGCTTCGGGCCGCCGCCGGCGTCGCGCGACTAGCCGGCTCCGAGCGGCCTCGCAAGCTCTGGCGGGCGGCAGCTCCGCGGACGCGGCCGTGCGAGCCGCCCGAATCCTGTCTATCAGGACAGAGGTCGATCACCCGCCGTCGCCGAGGATCACGTCGAGCTCCGCCCAGACCTCGTCGCACAGCCCCGGGCGGTGGACCGCGCGGCGAAACTCGGGGTGCTCGCGGCGGTACATCGTCAGCAGCCGCGGGTTGTCGGCCCGCGACGCGCGGGCGTTGGCCAGGCGATCGGCGGCCTTGACCAGGAGCGCCGCCCGGGCCGGGACCTCGCCGTGATCGAGGGCCTCGAGGCGGCGGTGGAGCGCCTCCTTGCGCGCCCGCCGATCGGCGCCCTCGGGGTCCGTCACGAGGGCGACGGCGGCCGCGACCACGTCGCCGAAGCGCTCGCGCAGCGCCGCCTCCTCGACAGAGGTGTCCTCGAGGACATCATGCAGCCAGGCCACCGCGACGATCGTCGCGTCGCCGGCCCCGGCCGCCTCGGCGATCGCGACGACGGCCGCGAGGTGGACCTCGTAGGGGTGGGCGCCGTAGCGCTGGTCGCCGTGGGAAGCGATCGCGAAGCTCCGCGCCGCCGCCCGCATCACGCCCCCCAGAGCGCCTCGACGCGCTCACGGACCTTGCGGCGGCCGTCGACGAAGCCCGGGTGCTCGCGCATGGCCGCGAGGCTCGGGCAGTGGTCGGCCCACTCGAGGTCGATCAGCACGGAGTCGGCGGCGCGGTTGAAGTACTCGAGGGCGCGCTCAGGGTCGTCGACGAGGCAGAGCTCCTCGCAGGCGATCTGGCAGACCATCGACGCGAAGCGCGGGTTGATCCGCTGGCTGAGGAGCAGCTCGAACTGCTCGATCCGCGGCAGGTCGAGGCCGAGGGCGGCGCGCCCGTAGGCGACGAGCGACTCGTTGATCATCCCCGGCTCGTGGCGCGCCTCCTCGATGACCGCGGCGACGCCGTCGCGGTCGCCGTACCAGGCGGCGACGCGGATCTTCACCATGTTGACCGGGGCCATGTTGATCGCCTGCTTCGTGAGGGCGGCGACCGCCTCGCGGTAGGTCTCCATGTCGCCGCGCAGCGCCGAGCAGCGCGCGAGCTCGAAGAAGCCGGCGGGCTGCTCGGGCTCGAGGGCGAGGGAGAGGCGGATCTTCGCCATCCCCTCCTCGGCGCGGCCGGCCTCGCACTGGAGGTTGCCGAGGTACTGGAGCGCGTGGGCGTAGGCCGGCGCCCCGCTGAGCGCCGCCCGGAGGTCGACGACCGCGTCGCGGAAGCGGCCCTCCTGGACGGCGAGCATCGCCTGGGCGAGGCGGGTCTCGGGGAGGTCGCTGGCCTGGCGCGCGGCGAGGGCGACGTTGTCGCGGACCTTGGACTCCCAGTCGATCCCGCCGCCCGCGTCGGCGCCGATGAACCACCCGCGCAGGGTCATCAGCGCGAGCAGCGGGACGATCGGCGTGAAGCTCGGGTGCTTGGCGTGGCAGCGCTCGAGGTCGCCGAGCCCGGCCTCATAGACGACGCCCGCCGCGGCGACGAGGCGCCCGCGCGTGCGTCGGCAGACCTCGATCGTCTCCTCGTCGGCGTGATCGCGGTAGCTGGCGAGGAGGAGCTCGAAGCGCAGATGCTCGCCGATCTGCTGCGAGATGAGGTCCTGGAAGTCGAAGGGGTCGTCGACGGCGCCGCCGAAGCGGTGGCTCCACAGCTGCGTGCCGCTGGCGACCTCGATCAGGCGGACGGTGACGCGGGCGTTGCTGCCGGCGACCTGGACCGTCCCGTCGATGACGTAGGTGACGCCGAGGGCCTCGCCGATCGACCGCGGGTCGCGCTCGTCGGTGAAGCGCGCCGACGACGAGGCGCTGGCGACCTCGACGCCGTGGGTGCGGCCGAGGAGATCGACGATCGACTCGGCGAGCGCCTCGCCGAGGAAGTCGTGCTCGCTGCGCCCGCGGAAGCGCAGCGGCAGGACGGCGACGCGCCCCATCGTGTCGGCCGGGGTGCGCCGCGTCAGCGTGTGCGGGACCTGCTTGGCGGTCGTCGTCGTCCCGCGGATCGCCGCGCTCGTGCGCGTCACCGACTTCATCATCATGCCGGTGGCGTTCGTGGAGGCTTGGCTCGTCTGGAGCATCGACGCGCACTGCTCGGGGGTCTTGCCGATGCTCTCGAGCCAGCGGATAAGGACGTCCGCGACCTCGGCGGCGCTCTCGGGGCGGCGCTCGGGCTCGCGCTCGAGGCAGCGGAGGATCAGCTCCGTCAGCGGCTCGGGGAGCTCGGGGACGAGAGCGCGGGGATCGGGCGCCGGCGCGGTGAGGCGGGCGATCGCCGCGGCAAGCGGCGTCTCGCCCTTGAAGGCGAGCTCGCCGGTGAGCATCTCGTAGAGGAGGAGGCCGACGGCGTAGACATCCGTGCGCGGGTCGGTCTTCTCGCCGGTGACCTGCTCCGGCGCCATGTAGACCAGCGTGCCGACGCTGCCGACCGTGCGCGCGCCGGTCTCTTGGGTGAAGGCGCGGGCGATGCCGAAGTCGGTGAGCACGACCCGGCCCGTGCGCTCGACGATGATGTTCGCCGGCTTGAGATCGCGGTGGACGACGCCGGCCGCGTGGGCGGCCCCGAGGCCCTCGCAGATCATCCACGTCGTCGCCGCCGCGCGGATCGCCGACAGCCGGTCCTCGCGGCGGATCAGCGTCGCCAGGTCGATGCCGGCGACGAACTCCATCGTCAGGTAGTGGCGCCCCTCGGCCTCGCCGAGATCGTGGGTGCGGGCGACGTTCGGGTGGGTGATCTTGCGCGCGAGCCGGACCTCGCGGCGGAAGCGCTCGACCGACGAGTCCGAGGCGCCGCCGCTGATCTCGAGGGTCTTGAGGGCGACGAGGTCGCCGACCATCGTGTCGCGGGCCTGGTAGACGACCCCCATGCCGCCGCGGCCGAGCTCGCGCAGCAGCTCGTAGCGGCCGGCGAAGAGCGACTCCGCCGGGCGCATGGCGATCCCCTCGGCGGCGATCTCCGCGGGCGCCGCGGTCGGCTTCCCGCTGAGCTCGGCCGCGACCGTGGCCCCGCTGCTGAAGGACTGCCTGGCTGGGTCGACGTCGCTCACGACGGCCTCAAGTCTAGCAAAGGCCCCCGTGGGCGCTGACAGCTTTCAAGCCCCCGGTCATCCGGCGCCCGCGAGCGTCAGCGTTAGCGGACCCAGAGGGTCCCCGCCTGGTTGTCGTTGCAGCACGCGGCGTCCCAGGCCGCGTTCGCGCGGATCCCCGTCTGCGAGCCCTTGAAGAAGATCTGCTCCGGCGCGTAGGGGGTCGGGTAGTAGTGATTCGCGCCCTCGTAGGTCCCGGTGTCGCCGTTCGCCCCGGCGAGGGCGTCGTCCGCCGTCTGGTACGAGGTGAGGATCCAGCTCTCGGTCGGGCTCGCGGCCAAACCCGCGCGGTTTGAGCACTCGAGATCGCCCGGCCAGACCTCGCTGTCCGAGGCCGCGCGGACGTACCACGAGATGAACTGCGCGTCGTCGGGGCGGATCTCAAAGACCTGGATCCCCGGCGCGTTGATGAAGCGGGTGATCGCCGTGGTCGCTAGGCGGCACGACTTCGTCCCGAGGACGCAGGGGTACGGGCCGTACTGGTTGTTCTCGACCGCGTGCCCGCTGCTCAGCGCGGTGATCCGCATGAGGAGCGTCCAGCCGCCGCCGTCGGTCGTCATGTCGCAGTACACCCCGAGGGCGTCCGCCGGATCGCCGCCGCCCGGATCAACCGTATAGATCCCGTCCTCCGTGATCCCGCCGTCGTCGAGGAGGCTCTTGCACGACGCGCAGAGCGGCGCCGGCGCGCCGTCGCAGTTGCGGTCGACGTCGCCGCCCGCGCAGGTCGCCTCGACCGCGTTCGGGTTGACCTCGGGATCCCCGTCGTCGCAGTCGCCGGCGTCGAGGGTCGCCCCCGGCGGCGCCTCGCACTGGACGATCATCGACTCGGGATCGCCGAAGGTGTCCTGATCGACGTCCGCGTGCCAGACCGTGTCGGGGTTGATGTCGGGGTCCGCGTCGTCGCAGTCGAGGGCGTTGTCGACGTAGCCGTCGGGCTGCTCGCAGGCGACGAGCTCGCTCGCCGGATCGCCGTAGGTGTCCTTGTCCTTGTCCTCGTACCAGGTCGGCGGCGCGTCGCAGGCGGCGGTCGTCGAGCTCTCGCCGCCGCTGCTCGATCCCGATGTCGTCGTCGACGTCGACGTGTCCTCGCCGCTCGACTCGGTGCCCTCGCCCGTCGACGTCGACGACGTGCCCGTCGTCGCCGTCGTCGTCGGCAAGCCGGTCATCGACGCCGACGTCGTCGAGTCGCCGGTGTCATCGCCCGAGCAGCCCCCGCCCGCGACCGCGACCGCGGCGACGAGCGCCAGCCGTCCGCGGCGCATCGCGCCCATTCCACGACCGATGTAGTCCACAGCCCGCGATGGTAGCAGCCGGCGGTGGAGGTCGACGCGTCGGCCGAATGGAGACGGCCGCGACGCGCGAGAGAACGCGCGCTCGCGGACGTGAGGCGCGGTCGCGCGCCACTCCGCCGCCCGCGGCCGCGAGAACCGACGCGAGCTCGCGAACGCCCGGCTCCGTCCGCCGACCCTCACGCGACGCGACCCATGGCGCCCGTCGTCGCCCTCACCCCGAGACCTAGGGCTGTCCGAGGACACGACGTGTGCTCTCGCGCAGCAATCGTCGGGCACCTCGCGTTCGTCCGAGCGCCGCGGTAGCGGACGTACTGCAGGCGCTGCGCGGAGCGCTAGAGCGCGTCCGGGACCTCGGCGCGGAGCTCCTCGAGCCACGCGCGCGACTCCGAGTCGCTCGGCGCCCGCCAG
>JAGQIT010000363.1 GCA_020431135.1 Myxococcales bacterium
AGGTGGTAGGTGTTGGCCAGGATCAGGTCGAAGTCGAGGGCCTCGAGGTCCTCGCAGGCGATCGTCTCGTCGACCTCTAGCCCGGCGAAGGAGCGCCCTTCGGCGCCGCCGTCGAGCCACGCGAAGCCGGGCGCGTCCGCGGCCGCGGCCGCCAGCAGCCCCGACGCGAGTGATGCCTCGCGCGCCGCCGGATCCTCGCCGCCCCGACGCTCCGCCACGGCCTGTCCCCGCGTCAGTCGCTCCGCTGATTGGCGAGCGCCTGGCCGAAGCCGACCGTGTACTGGACCGCCGAGACGACCGAGGCGATCAGCGAGATCCCGAGGGTGAGCAGGCCGACCGAGTGGAAGCTCAGGTAGTCCTCGGTGCCGGGCATCCGATAGGGATAGTGGACGAGGAGGAAGCAGATCCCGACGAGCTGGAAGACCGTCTTGGCCTTGCCGCCCGCGCCCGCGGCGATCACCACGCCGGCGTTCGACGCCAGCGAGCGCAGCCCCGAGATGTAGAACTCGCGCGTCAGCAGGATCACGACCATCCACGCCGGCACGCGCGCGTCGGCGACCAGGTAGATGAGCACCGCCGAGACCATGATCTTGTCGGCGAGCGGATCGACGAACTTGCCGAAGACGGTCACGAGCCCGCTGCGCCGGGCCAGGACCCCGTCGACGAGGTCGAGGATCGACGCGAGCATGAAGATCAGCAGGGCGTAGATGCACTTGACCGGGTCGGTCTTGTCGATCAGCACGAGCACCGGCGGGATCAGGAAGACCCGGCCGATGGTGATCATGTTCGGGAGGTTGAGGACCTCCCGCTTGAACCGCTCGAAGCGCTTCACTGCCCGTCCCTCTCGCCGGCGCTGCGGTGGTTCACGAGATCGAGGAGGAGCGCCCCCTCGCCCTCGCAGCGGAGGAGGGGGAGCCCGGGCTCGGCGAGGGCGACGACGTCGCCGATCCAGCCGATGAGGGCCGCGGGATCGACCCGCTGGGCGCGCTCCGGGGTGACCTTGACCGTGATCAGATCGCCGACGCTGCGCAGGGCCATGACCCCGTCGCCGTGGATCCGGACGAAGGGGGCGCCGTCGCCCTCGCCGTCGCCGCCGCGGGTCCCGGGCATCACGCCGTTCTCCCAGTGGAGCGACGGCTCGGCGGCCCACAGCGCCCCTTCGCGGAGGAAGCAGCGATCGCGGCGCAAGCGGACGACGTGGAAGGTGCCGCCGGCGCGGGCGAAGACGACGCCGCCGCGACCGTCGACGATCGCCAGCGGCCCGTCCCCAGGGACGTCGTCGGCGGCGACGCGCCGCGGCATCCGGCGGACCCGGAGGCCGTCGCCGATCAGGGTGACGGCGTCGATCCGCACGAGCATCGCCGAGTCGACCTCGACGACGAGGTGCCCGCCCTCGAGGAGGGCGAAGGGCGCCTGCTGGGCGCGCCGATCCGGCCCCAATCTGCCGTCCCCGCGGACGTGCCCGCCCACGTCGAGGAGGCGCTCGACGGCAAGCTCGGTGAGTCCAGCGATCTCAGGCTCGGCGAAGCGCACGGTCGGGGGAGCCTACCGCGAACCCGGCGACCTCTCCACTCCCGCGACGCGAAAAAACGCCGGCGCTCGCCGCCGTCGTCCGCCGTCACTCGGCGATCTGGCGCGCCGGCTGCGTGCTCGCCTCGCCCGCCCCCTGGAGGAGGCGATCGTAGCCGTAGTAGCGGCGGAGCACCGCCCGCACGTAGGCCCGGACCCCGGGGTACGGCGGCACGCCGGCGTGCTTCTGGACCGCCCCCGCGCCGGCGAAGTAGGCCGCGAGAACCAGGACAAGATCGCCGTTGAAGCGGTTGGCGAGGAGGCGGAGGAAGCGGGCGCCGCCGTAGATGTTCTGCCGCGGATCGAAGGGGCGCTGGACCCCGAGGAAGCGGGCGGTCGCCGGCATGAGCTGGGTCAGGCCGATCGCCCCGACCCCGGAGACCGCGTTCGGCCGGAAGCGGCTCTCGGTGTGGATGAGCGCCCGCACGAGCGCCTCCGGGAGCTGGTAGAGCTGGGCCGCGCCGCGGATGTGCCGCTCGTAGCGGCGCATCCGCTCGTCATCGAGGGGGTAGACGTCGGTCTCGCCGGTCGCCTCGAAGCGGCCGCGGCGGGCCGTCTCCCAGCTCGCGCCGCCGCCGGAGACCCCGACGACGTGGACGATCCCGTCGTCGTCGGTGTAGCGGGCGTAGGTCGGCGATCCGGCGCGGGCGAGGTCGGCGACGCCGAGGCTGAGGCTGACCGCCGCGGCGATCGCCGCGAGGGCTCCCCGACGTCCCGACTGTCCTCGCCCCGCCGCCCACGCGGCTGCCCTCCGCGGCGCCATCGACCGCGAGGATACCAGCGCGGCCGCCGGGCTACCGCAAGCGATCGCCGCCTGATACCCTGCGGATTCTCTCCTTACGTCCATGCCCAGCGCGACAACCGTCCACCACAGCCGCACCCTCGTGATCGGCAGCGGGCTCGCCGGCCTCTACTTCGCCCTCGAGGTCGCGGAGCGCGGACCGGTGACGGTGCTGACCAAGCACCGCCGCGAATCGAGCAACACAAACTGGGCCCAAGGCGGGATCTCGGCGGTCTTCTCCGGCGACGACTCGATCGCCAAGCACGCCGAGGACACCCTCCGCGTCGGCGCCGGCCTGTGCGACCGCGCGATGGTCGAGCACGCCGTCAAGCTCGGGCCCAGGCTCGTCCGCCGCCTCGTCAATCACTACGGCGTCCACTTCGACACCGTCGGCGACGAGGAGAACGCCCCCTTCGTCCTCGGGCGCGAGGGCGGCCACTCGCGCCGCCGCGTCGTCCACCACCGCGACACCACCGGCGCCGAGATCCAGCGCGCCCTCGTCGCGGCCGCGGCCGCCCACCCGAACATCACGCTCATCGAGCACTACACCGTCATCGACCTCCTGAGCTGGGCCAAGGTCGACGGCTCCAAGGGCTGCTTCGGCGTCTACGCGCTCGACAACCGCAGCGGCCAGGTCGAGGCCTTCGTCGCCCCGGTGACGGTCCTCGCCACCGGCGGCGCCGGCCGGGTCTACCGCTACACCTCGAACCCCGACGTCGCCACCGGCGACGGCGTGGCGATGGCCTACCGGATCGGTGCCCCCGTCGCCAACCTCGAGTTCATGCAGTTCCACCCGACCTGCCTCTACCACCCGGAGGCCAACACCTTCCTGATCTCGGAGGCGTTGCGGGGCGAGGGCGGGATCCTCCGGCGCAGGGGCGGCGCCGACCTCATGAAGGATCGCCACCCGATGGGCTCGCTGGCGCCGCGCGACGTCGTCGCCCGCGAGATCGACGCCGAGCTCAAGCGCTCCGGCGAGCGCTGCGTCTTCCTCGACATGACGCACCTCGACGGCGACTTCCTCCAGGAGCGCTTCCCGGCGATCTTCCAGCGCTGCATGGACCTCGGCATCGACATGCGCGAGGAGCCGATCCCGGTGGTCCCGGCCGCCCACTACATGTGCGGCGGCGTCGTCGTCGATCACCAGGGGCGCACCGCGATCCCCGGGCTGATGGCGATCGGCGAGGTGGCGATGAGCGGCCTCCACGGCGCCTGTCGCCTCGCCTCGAACAGCCTCCTCGAGGCGGTCGTCCTCGCCGACGGCGCGGCCTCAGCCTGCGACGACTTCGGCCGCGGCCCGCCGTCGCGCGTCGACCCGTGGAACGAGGGCGCCGCCGTCCCCTCCGACGAGGCGGTCATGGTCACCGCCAACTGGGAGGAGGTCCGGGCGCTGATGTGGAACTTCGTCGGCATCGTCCGCTCGGACAAGCGCCTCGAGCGGGCGCTGCGGCGCATCGAGATGATCAGCGAGGAGATCGTCGAGTACTACTGGCGCTTCCTCGTCACCCGCGACATCGTCGAGCTGCGCAACATCTCGCTGTGCGGCCACCTGATCATCGAGTGCGCGCGCCGGCGCCAGGAGTCGCGCGGCCTCCACTACACCCTCGACTACCCCGAGACCAAGGCCGAGCTCGCCCGCGACACCGTGATCGACAAGAGCTGCGGCCCCGAGACATGAGCCCCCTCCGCGCCACCGTCCTCGCGCTCGCCCTCGGCCTCAGCGCCTGCGCGTCGCGTGGGATCCGCTCGCCCGAGGCCCTGCGCGAGGCCTACGCCGACGCGCTCCGCCGCGACGATCCGGACGCCGCCTACGCCCTCCTCGCCCCCGAGGTCCAGGCGACGCTGAGCCCCGAGCAATTCCGCGAGCGCTGGGCCGAGCAGGCCGCCGATCGCCAGGCCGCGGCCGCCGATCTCGAGGCCCTGCCGACGGAGCTCGAGGCGCCGCTGCGCCGCGGCACGACCGTCCATCAAAACGGCGCCGTCCTCGAGTGGACCGCCAGCGGCGACGACTACCTCGTGACCTCGGGGCTCCCTGGCCTCCCGGACATCTCGACGCCAAAGCAGGCGATCCGGGCGTTCGTCGCGGCGATCCGCGCGGCCGACTTCGCCGCCCTCGAGGGCCTCGTCAGCGAGGAGCTGCGCGCGCGGATGAGCGACGAGTGGGAGGCGCGGATCGACGCGATCGAGGCGCGCCTCGAGGAGCCCGGGGCGATCGAGCTCAGCGCCGACAATCAGCAGGCGCTCCTGCGCTACGACAAGGGGCGCGCGATCGCCCTCGTGCAGAGCCCTCAGGGCTGGAAGATCACCTCGCTGCAGTAACGGCGTCTTGTGAGCTTGCGCCGCGATTAGGCTCCATGTGCGGACCTAGCGCGCGGACCGGGCGCTGCTATCCCAAGGGCCAACACGCGCGCATCGCGGTCGGCTCCGCGCCGGTCCTAGCACCTCATGTAGGGCAGATCGCGCGCACATCTCGACCCCCTCGCGGGGAATCGCGGCGCGCCCTGTGCGCAACGCGGCGTTGGCACGAAAACCGGCCCTGTCGACAACGGACGACATTGCCCATCGCCGCCAAAACGTTCAAAATAGCGCGCGTCCTGTTGGAGGTAATGCTCGATGGAAGCTGAGTACGAAATTGGAGATAAGGTCGTCTACCCCGCCCATGGCGTCGCTGAGATCTGCGCCATCGAGACCAAGTTGATCGGCGGTTCGAAGCTGCGCTTCTACCACCTCCACGTCCTCGGCACCGGCCTCAAGATCATCGTCCCGATGGCCAAGGCCGAAGAGAACGGCATGCGCCCGATCGCCGACGAGGCCGCGATTGACGAGCTCTACGACCTCCTCCGCGACCACGACGTCACCCAGGACCGCCAGACCTGGAACCGCCGCTACCGCGGCTTCATGGAGAAGATCCGCACGGGATCGCTCTTCGACGTCGGCGAGGTCTACCGCGACCTCAGCCTCCTCAAGAACACCAAGACGCTCTCCCACGGCGAGCGCCAGATGCTGGCGACCGCGCGCACGCTGGTCGTCCGTGAGCTGAGCACCGCTCGCAGCGCCCCTGAGGCGCAGATCGCCGACGAGCTCGACTCGATGTTCAAGTAAGCTCCGGGGCACCGTGGCCGACTCATCCGAGCAAACCGAGATCCAGATCTGCACCCTCCCCTGGGACCAGGTCGAGGTCGACGCCTTCGTCTGCCCGACCAACTCCGAGGGGCTCATGAGCCACTTTCCGGCGTCGAAGATCCGCGACCTCGCGGGCCCCGGGATCGAGGAGCAGGTCAAGCCCCACACCCCGCTGGCGATCGGCGCCGCGGTGATCACCACCGCCGGGCGGATGCGCGCCCGCTACCTGATCCACGTCCCGGACACCACCAAGCCCGGCGGCAAGGTCCAGGTCGAGGACGTTCTCCGGGCGACCTCCGCGGTCATCGTCGCCGCCCGCGCCAAGGGCTACTCGAGCCTGGCGATCCCGCTGATGGGCGCCTTCGAGAGCGGCATCCCGGCCGAGGAGGCCGCCCGCGCCATCCACAGCGAGTTCAAGTCCTACCGCGGCGAGCGCCCCTTCAAGGTCTACCTGATGGCCCGCGACAAGACCGACGTCGAGGTCTTCGAGGTCGCCATCGACGGCGGCCCGCCCTGATCCTCCTCCGCCCGGCGGCGAGCCCCGCCGGCGCGCCACCGCCTCGCCGACGCGACCTCCGGGTCCCGGCGAGGCGCTTCCTTTTCGACCCCTCCCCGCAGCAGCCTCCGCGTGTCCACGCTCGCCCCCCTCCTCGCGCTGCTCCTCGCCGGCGCGCTCCTGAGCCGGGTCGGCCGCGGGCGCGCGAGCACAGGACAACAGGCTCAGGCGCTCGTCCGCCTCTCGTCGCCGCGCGGCGCCGATGATCGAGCGCAGCGCTGGCGCTCGCTCCGGCTCCTGATCGTCGTCGGCGCGGTCGGCCTCCTGCTCGTCGTCGCCCTGCCCTGGCTCGCGGCCGCCGGGGCGCCGGCCTGCGTGGTGGCGCGCGCCGGCGAGGCCTGCACCCCCGGCGAGACCCTCCCGGGGATCGCCGGCGCGCTGATGGCCCTGGCCTGTACCCCGCTGCTGCTCGTTCTCGGCGGCGAGCTCGGGCGCTGAGGGGACCGCGATGGACCGGCGACACGCACCGTTCTTCGCCGACGCGCGCTGGCTGCCCGTCGCGCCCGCCCCCCTCGTCGCCCTCGGTGCGGCCCTCGTCCTCGCCTGCGCCCCGCCGCGTGACCTCTTCGTCAGCCCGGAGACGCTCGTCTTCACGCCGGCGGCGACCGAGCGGACCCTGACGCTGCGCAACCCCGGGGCCGAGGCGCTGCCGCTAGCGGCGATCCGCCTCGACAGCGCGAGCCCCGACTGGGGCTCCTTCGTCCTC
>JAGQIT010000364.1 GCA_020431135.1 Myxococcales bacterium
ATCATCGGCTACGCCGAGCTCCTCCAGGAGGAGGCCGACGACGCCGGCCAGCTCGACGCGCTCACGGATCTCCGGCGGATCTCGAGCTCGGGCAAGCACCTCCTCGCGCTGATCAACGACGTCCTCGACCTGTCGAAGATCGAGGCCGGCCGCATCGAGATCGAGCGCGAGCCCTTCGACCTCGGCGAGCTCCTCAGCGAGGTCGCCGAGATCATCCACCCGCTCGTCGCGCGCAACAACAACGAGCTGTGGATCGACTTCGCGGACGGCCTCGGGACGATGCTCGGCGACCCCGCGAAGGTCCGCCAGATCCTCCTCAACCTCCTGAGCAACGCCTGCAAGTTCACCGAGCGCGGGACGGTCTCCCTCGCCGCCTCGGTCGGGCGCGGCGGCGAGCTGGTGATCCTCGAGGTCCGCGACACGGGGATCGGCATGAGCGAGGCGGAGGTCGCCAAGGTCTTCGAGCCCTTCGTCCAGGCGGACATGTCGACGAGCCGGCGCTACGGCGGGACCGGCCTCGGGCTGACGATCAGCGCGACCTACGCGGCGCTGATGGGCGGCTCGATCCGCGTCGACTCGAAGCCAGGGGAGGGGACGACCTTCACCTTGACGCTGCCCCGCGATCAGGCGGACTGAGCGCGGTCACGGCTCCTACGCCCGGCGGGGCTCGCCCCAGGCGTCGGCGAAGACCAGCTCCTCGAGCGGCTTGCGGCTCCGCGGCGCCCGCTCGCGCTCCGCGAGCTCGGCGGGGAGGCTGTCGGGCGCGCCGGCGTAGCCGACGGCGACGCCGGTGACGACGTCGAAGTCCTCGGGGATCCCGTAGGCCGCGCGCGCCGCCTCGCGGTCGATCCCCGCCATGATGTGCAGCGACAGGCCGAGGGCGCCCGCCTGGAGCGAGAGGTTGCCCATCGCCAGGCCGAGGTCGTGGCGGGCGTGGGCGTTGGCCTTGCCGCTCCTCTCGAAGTTGCGGGCGGCGACGCAGAGCAGCAGCACCGGGGCCGCGCTCGCCCAGCGCTGGTTCGACTCGACGAGGCAGCCGAGCATCTTGGCGTGGCCCTCGGGGCGCTCGCGGGTGGCGACGAGGAAGCGCCAGGGCTGGTCGTTGAAGCAGGAGGCGGCCCAGCGCGCGGCCTCGAGGAGGAGCGTGACGTCGCCGGCGGCGACCGCCTTGTCGGCGAAGGCGCGCGGCGAGTAGCGGCCGCGGATGAGCGGGTGGATCGGGAGGTCGGTGTTCGCGGGCTTATCCATCGCGGTGGTTCCTTAGCAGAGGTGAGGGCGACGGTGAGGTTGTCAGTCGCGGGGGAGGAGGGGAGGCGGCGGGGGGCGAGGCTCCTAGCCGAGGTCGAAGACGAGCACCTCGGCGTCGCCCTTGCCGACGAGGCGGAGCGCGGGCTCCTCCGAGAGCGCCGCGCCGTCGCCCTCGCGCAGGTCGACGACCTCGTCGCCGACGCGCAGCTCGACCTCGCCGCGGGCGACCTGCACCCAGGCGTGGCGGCCCGCCGCGAGCTCGTGGGCGACCGCCTCGCCCTCGCCGAGGAGGGTCGAGTAGAGGGCGACGTCGGTGTGGACCTTCACCGAGCCGTCGCGGCCGTCCGGCGAGGCGACGAGGCGGAGCGCGCCGGCGCGCTCATCCGTCGGGAATCTGCGCTGCTCGTAGCCGGGCTCGATCCCGCGTTCCGCGGGGATGAACCAGATCTGGAGGAAGCGCAGCCCGTCGGTCTTCGACGCGTTGAACTCGCTGTGGCTGACCCCGCGCCCGGCGCTCATCCGCTGGACCTCGCCGGGGCGGATCACCGAGCCGTTGCCCATGCTGTCGCGGTGCTCGAGGGCGCCGTCGAGGACGTAGGAGATGATCTCGGCGTCGCGGTGCGAGTGGGTCGGGAAGCCGGCGCCCGGGGTGACGCGGTCGTCGTTGAGGACCCGGAGGGCGCGAAAGCCCATGTGCGCCGGGTCGTAGTAGTGGCCGAAGGAGAAGGTGTGGCGGGTGTCGAGCCAGCCGAAGCGGCCGCCGCCGCGCGCGTCTGCGGGTCGAAGGGTGAGCATCGTCGTTGTCCTCTCGGGGATGTCCCGAGGATGGGGGCGGTCGTTCTTGGAAACAAGGCAGGTCGTCTTCACAAGACTGTTTCGATATGGGAAACAAAATGCCGTGCAGGACCTCGCCGCCGTCGAAGCCTTCGTCCGCGTCGTCGACCGCGGCTCGTTCTCGGCGGCCGCCCGCGACCTCGGCGTCGCCAAGTCGACGGTGAGCAAGCGGATCGCCGCCCTGGAGGAGCGCCTCGGGGCGCGCCTGCTCTATCGGACAACCCGCTCGGTGCGGCCGACGGAGGTCGGCGCGGCCTACTACGAGCGCTGCCTCGCGGTCCTGGCCGCGGCCGAGGAGGCCGAGCGCGCGGTGACGCGGATGCAGCAGGTGCCGCGCGGCCGCCTGCGCGTGTCGGCGCCGATGTCCTTCGGCCAGCGCTACCTCGCGCCGGTGCTCGCCGAGTTCATGCGCGACTTCCCGGAGGTCGAGGTCGACCTCGATCTCAGCGATCGCATGGTCGACGTGATCGCCGAGGGCTTCGACGTCGCGATCCGGGTCGCCGCCCTCCCAGACTCGAGCCTGATCGCCCGCCGGCTCGCCGGCTCGCGGCGCCTCGTCGTCGGCGCGCCGAGCTACTTCCGCGCCCGCGGCCGGCCGGCGAGCCCGGCGGCGCTCGCCGACCACGACTGCCTCCTCTACGCCTACCAGGCGAGCGGCGACACCTGGCACTTCGACGGCCCCGGCGGCGCCCAGGCCGTGCGGGTCCAGGGCCGCCTGCGGGCGAACAACGGCGACGTCCTGGCGGTCGCCGCCTGCGCGGGCCTCGGCCTCGCGCTCCTCCCCGACTTCATCGTCGAGCCGGAGCTCCGCGCCGGCCGCCTGGAGCCGACGCTCCCGGAGCACTGCCGGGCCGAGACGGCGCTCCACGCCGTCTACCCGCACGCCCGTCACCTGGTCCCGAAGGTCCGCGCCTTCGTCGATCGCCTGGCCGTGCGCTTCGCCGGCGACGAGTGGCCGGCGCGCCGCCGCGATTGAGGTTTATCCGGAGGTCGGCACGCGCTATATGAGTCCGAGGCCCGGCCGCGCGCATGAATTGGATCCCGGACAAGAGCGACGGCTACCTCCCCGTCGGCGAGGATCGCCTCCGCCTCCTCCGCGACGGCCGCGAGGCGTACCCGGCGATGCTCGCGGCGATCCGCGGCGCCCGCGAGGAGATCTGCCTCGAGATGTACTGGGTCGGCGCCGACGCGGTCGGTGAACGCTTCCGCAACGCCCTCGCCGAGCGGGCGGCGGCCGGCGTGCGCGTGCGCGTGATCTACGACTCGCTCGGCTCGTGGAGCCTCCCCGGCTACTGGTGGACCCCGCTCCTCGAGGCCGGCGGCGAGGTCGTCGAGTTCGGCCCGGTCGCGCCGTGGCGCCGCCACTTCCGCCTCGGCCGCGTCCGCTTCCGCGACCACCGCAAGGTCCTCGTCGTCGACGGCGACGTCGCCTTCACGGGGGGCATCAACCTCGCGTGGCCGTGGCTGCCGCACGAGGAGGGCGGCCAGGACTGGCGCGACGACGCGGTCGAGATCCGCGGGCCGACGGCGCGCCAGCTCCGGACCCTCTTCTTCGACACCTGGTGGCGCAGCGGCGGGTCGATGGCCCACGAGGGCGCGCGCGCCCGGCCGAACCCGGCGAGCCGCGTCTTCGTCCTCGCCAACATGGTCTACGGCCGCCCCGATCGGACGATCCGCCGGGCCTACCTCGTCGCCCTCAAGCGCGCGCGCCGGACCGTCGACATCGCCAGCGCCTACTTCCTGCCGGGCCCGGTCTTCCTCCACGCGCTCCGCCTCGCGCGCCGCCGCGGCGTCCGGGTGCGCGTGCTCGTGCCCCAGCGCAGCGACGTTCTCCTCGCCGACCTCGCGCTCTACGACATCATCCGCACGCTCCTCAGCGACGGCATCGACGTCTTCGCCTACCAGGGCGGGGTGCTCCACTCGAAGACGGCGATCGTCGACCGCCGCTTCGTGACCATCGGCTCGCACAACCTCGACACCCTGTCGTGGCGCTTTAACCTCGAGAGCAACGTCGTCGTCGACGAGCCGGCCTTCGCCCGCCTGGTGACCTCGTCCTTCGAGCGCGACCTCCGGGAGGCCAAGCAGATCAGCGGCGACGTCATCGGCCGCCTCCCGCCCTGGGTCCGCGGCCTCGCCTGGGTGGCTGCCCGCTTGCGCGCGTTCCTCTGAGCGCCCGCGCGCGAACCGGGGGCCTCGCGTCAGCCTCGCCTTCGCCGCTCTTCTGTATGATCGGCGGGTCGGGAGCGCGAGCGACGTGGCCCACCCACCACCACCACAGGCGATCGACGACGCGCCGGCGCGCGGCCTCGTCATCGAGTTCTCGCGCGCGCGCGACAGCGCCGATCCCTACGCCTTCACCTTCGAGCCGCAGCGCTACCTGATCCGCACGCTTGGGGGCCGCGTCCGCGACCTGACGATCGACTGGGACAGCGAGCTCCTCGAGCTGCTGCAGGCGCTCCACCGGCCCGGCGCCGAGGCGACGGCGAGCCGGGCGCTCGGGGCGAGGCTGCGGGCCTCGCTCGACGGCGCCGGCTGGGAGCTCCTCGAGGAGCGCATCGCCGCGGCGGTCCACGACGAGGCGCCGCTCCACGTCACCCTGCGCGCGAGCGCGGCGGAGCTCTACACCCTCCCGTGGGAGCTGCTGCCGCTCGACAGCGTCGGCCTCCCGCTCGGGGCGCTGCCGACGGTGCTCCTGCGCTACGAGTGGCCGGGGTCGACGACCCGTCGACGGCGCGGGCCGGCGCCGTCGGGGCGGGTCCTCTTCGCCTGGTCGGCGGCGGGGGGCGCCGTCCCTGCGGGTGAGCACGGGGCGGCGATCCGGGCGGCCTGCGAGCGCGGCGGCGTCCGCTTCGATCCGGCGGCCGACACCCTCGAGCACGCGTCGCTCCAGGGCCTCGCCCGCGCGCTGCGGGAGGCCGATCGCGGCGGCGCGCCGATCGACGCGCTGCACCTCCTCTGTCACGGTCGCGGGGCGCCGAGCGGCGGCTACGGGCTGGCGCTCGACGGCGACGGCGACGACGTGTTCGTCGGCGCTGAGACGCTCGCCCGGGTGCTCGTCCCCCACGCCGACATGATCCGCCTCGTGGTTCTCGCCGCCTGCAACTCCGGCGACGGCCTGTCGGCGCACCGCCTCGGCGGCCTCGCGCAGGCGCTCCACCGCGCCGGGATCCAGGCGGTGATCGCCTCGCGCTACCCGCTCTCGACCGGCGGATCGATCCTCCTGACGGAGCGCCTCTACGCCGGACTCGTCGGCGCGCGGCTGACCCTCGAGGCGGCGTTCCTCGAGGCGAAGGACGCCCTGTGCGCGACCGCGGGGGGCGACTGGGCGGCGCTCCAGCTCTACGCGAGGGCGGCCGACGGCGACGCCACGGACCTCCTCGGGCTCGCTGCGCCGGCCCCCGCGGTCGATGTCCCCGCGCCCGAGGCGGAGGCGCTCGTCCCGGCGAGCGGCGGGCTGCGGTGGCCTGCGCTGGTGATCGCAGGAGCTGTGATCGCGGCGCTCGGCTTCATCGCCGCGCTGCTCCTCGTCCGAGGTCGAGGCGACGACGCGCCCGACACGACGGCGAACGGGAGCACGACCGCGGGCGCGGTCGGGCCCGACGCGGCGCCGGAGGTCGTCCCCTTCGCGCTGCGGCTCGCTGGCGGTAGGGCGCCGTCTAGCTGTTGGGACAGCTGCGCCGACGACGAGGCGTGCAAGGAGCGCTGCGGCGCCCGCTACCAGGAGCTGCGCGCCGCGATGGTCGAGCTCGCGCCGACGATCGCCGGCTGCTTCGATCGGACCAAGCCCGACACCTTCCTCGATCCCGACGCCCACAACGGCACGCGCTGGACCGTCGATCTCGAGATCGACGTCGCCGCGAGCGGGGCGGTCACCGAGGTGACGACGCGGTCGGACGCCCGCGCGCCGATCCCGGAGGCGTGCGTCAAGGAGACCGTCGCCACGCTCCGGCTCTCGCCGGCGGAGCGCGACTACGACGGCTCCCAGGTCACGCTCTCGAACCCGCTCGACGTCGAGCTGCGGCGGACCTACGGCGGCTGGACGCAGTGACGCGCTGACGCTCTCCGCGTCGACGCAGCCGCCGCGCGCCGAACCTGGAGAGCATCGGGGCAGGCGTGGGCGAGGCCGCCACGACGACGTGAGCGCGTGCTGGCCCCGCGAACGCCGCGGTCAGCTCTGCGTCGGGGCGAACAACGATCGGCCGCGGGATATCCCCCGCTCCGCAACCCTGTCGGCGTGCTCCCGGCGCCGCCGGAGGATCTGCGCGTGACCTCTGCGCGCGCTCGGCTACGCTCGACCCATGCGTAACCTACCCGCGCTCCTCTCCCTCGCGTCCCTCCTCGCGCTCCCCCTCGTCGCCTGCAGCGGCGACGACGGAGCGACGTCGACGACCCAGTCGACGAGCACCAGCGCGTCGAGCACGTCGAGCGCGTCGGATTCATCGAGCACGTCGACCTCATCGACGTCGAGCGCGAGCGACTCGGGCACCGACTCGGGGTCGGCGAGCTCGTCGGGGTCGTCGTCGAGCACGTCGAGCTCGAGCGGCGGCAGCGACAGCAGCTCGAGCACGGGCTCCTCGAGCTCGACCGGCGACAGCGACAGCAGCTCGACCAGCGGCACGACGACCGGCGGCGTCATCGAGACCTGCGACGACTTCTACCCCGTGTTCCAAGCTGAGGTCGCGGCGATCCGCGGGTGCTCGGACGACGCCGAGTGCGGTCAGGTGCTCGAGGGCACGAGCTGCGGTTGCACGCGCAATTGGGTCGCCCGCCTCGACGCCGACACGACCGACTTCTGGGACCTCGTCGATCTCGCCGGCGAGCTCAGGTGCGAGCTCCCCTTCATCAGCACCTGTGATTGCCCCGCGGCTGACGGCTACGCCTGCGTCGACGGCGTCTGCGCCTGGAACTACCTCTGAGCCGTAGTCGAGGCTGTGCGCCGGCGCCAGCGCGCCCGAAGAGGGTCGCGCGATCGCCTCCCGCCTCGGGCCTGCGAGCGGACGTTTGCGGGCCGTGAGGGGAGTGACAGAGCGCCGCGTTGCGCCGAGGAGCGGGCGCCGTTAGGCTCCGCAGATGATCGAGTGCCCCTGGTGCGGCTCCGGCTGGAAGGACCACCCCACGACCTGCGAGAACTGCGGCGGGCCGATGCCGCCGCGCCCCGGGCAGGACGCGGGGGAGCCTCCGCCGCCGACGCCGCGCCAGGTGCCGAAGGCGTTCGAGCGGAAGATCCGCTATACGACCAACACGCTCTTCATCGCCGGGGCGATCCTCCTCGGCGTCGGCGGCCTCCAGGGCTTCATCTTCACGACGATCGGCGCGACCACGGGGATGGGCCCCTTTCTGTGGATCGGTCCCGGCATCCTCCTCCTCCTCGGCGGCCTCGGGGCGTTCTTCGTCCTCGCGGCGCGGCGCAAGGCCGAGGGGATCCTCCGCGCCTTCCGCGACGGTCGGGCGGTCGTCGGCCGCATCGTCGACGTCTACCGCGACACCTCGATCAAGGTGAACGGGCGCTCGCCGTGGGGCATCGTCTACTCGTTCTCGGCCGACGGCCGGACGATCGAGGGCAAGGCCCAGACGTGGGACGTCGGCGCCCAGGGCCGCGAGGCCGGGCGCCCGGTCCATGTGCTCTACGTCGCCGCGGACCCCGAGCAGAACACCCTCTGGCCGCCCGTCCGCTAGGATCGAGCCTGTCTCTTCGGTCAGCCCAATTCGCGGCCGCGTCGGTCACTCGGCGGCCGGCGGCTCGACGCTGCGACCCATCGCCGCGTCGTAGTGGTCGCGGTCGTAGAACTGCTTGGACCACCGCCGGAACGCCAGGATCGACCAGTCGGCCTTCGACGCCGCTGGCCGCATCCGGTAGATCTTGTGCTCCCAGATCCGCACGTCCTCCTGCGCGGTCGAGTCGAAGAGCCCGGCGTAGCTCCGCAGCATCAGCGCGGTGAGCCCGGGGATCGGCGCCTTGCGGACGCGGTGGCGGAAGGTCAGGAGGACGTGGTCCTCGTCGATCGGGGTCGTCGTCGCCAGGCTCTGGGTGGCGAAGGAGAGGCCGAAGGGGAGGGTGACCCACTGGCGGATCCAGCCGACGCAGAGCCCCCAGCGCAGGACCTCGATCTCGCTCGGGGCGCTCGCGGGGAGCGCGAAGGGGCCGATCCGCGGGAGCTTCGGCACGCCGATCGCGGCGAGCTTGATCTCGGTGTTGAGGTGCCAGGTGCAGCGCGGGCCCTCGGCGTCCATCTCGATCGCCGGGACGCCGACCGTGAAGCCGTGCATCACCGGCGAGTGCGAGACGTCGGCGTCGTTCTCCCCGACGTCCTGGATGCGGGCGTGGAGCACCCAGCTCGTCGGCGACCAGCGCGACCAGCCGGGCTCGGCGAGCTCGGGGAGCGCCTGGACCCGCCAGTCCGGCGCCTCGCCCCGCTCGTGGAACCAGAAGAGGACCATGCCGTTGATCTCGTCGACCTCCCAGCGGCGCAGGCGGGCCTTCGGCGGCGGCGGATCGCCGTTGGCGATCCGCACACAGGCGCCGCTGTCGGCCGCGAACTCCCAGCCGTGGAAGGGGCAGCGGATGCAGCCGCCGCGGACCTCACCGCCGTGGCCGAGGTGGGCGCCGAGGTGCGGGCAGTGGGCGTCGGTGACGTGCGGGCGCCCGTCTTCGGTGCGGAAGAGGACGAGGTCGCGGCCGAAGAAGTGGAGCGGCTTGACGTCGCCGATCGCCAGCTCGTCGCTATATGCAGCGAAGTACCAGCCGCGGGGGTAGGGGGTCAGCGGGACCGTGGGTTCAGCTTCCACCGGGAGAAACTAGCAGGCCTTCGGCGTCGGCAATTCACCGACGTCACTGTCCTAATCGCCGCCGCGCACGCGCACGGTCGCAGGCGCGCCGCTGGAGCGAGCGGGGGGGCGTCCTATGTAGGTGTCGAAATGGACATGTGGCATGCCGCGAGCGGAGGTCGCCCGCGCGCGGCTGCGCGAGCACGCGAGGGCGCCGCCGGCCCCTCGAGGCGGCCGCACTTGTAGGATCACGGGAGCCGCAGGGCGAGGGTTGCGTCGGCGGCCGCGACGAGGGCGGGGAAGCGGGCCTTGCGGGCCGCCTGCTCGACGCAGTTGCCGAGGGCTGAGCCGCGCTGCGGCTTGTGGGCGCTGGCGCGCGTCACCTTGCCGGCGGCGCTCACCGTGACGTCGACCTTGATGACCATCCCCGGGAGCCCGCCGGAGCAGCCGCCGAGCGCCTTGCGGACGCTCCCGGCGGCGGCGCTGAGATCGGCGCTCGTCAGCGCCTGCTTGGGGGCGGCGGCCGGCTTCGAGCCGCCGCGTCGCTTCTTCTTTGGGGTCCGGGGCGGGGGCACGCTCGCGTCGTCGCCGGTCGTCGTCGCGTCGCCGCCGGTCGTCGTCGTCGTCGTCG
>JAGQIT010000365.1 GCA_020431135.1 Myxococcales bacterium
GGATCTTGGCGACGGCGATCTCGGGGAGGACCGTGTAGTTGCTGAAGGTCGACGTCCCCATGTAGTGGAAGAGCGTCTCGCCGCCGATCGAGAAGCGGCTCGTGCCGTCCGGCATCAGGCCCTTGCCCTGGGTCGCGCGGATCGCCTGGCAGAGGTTCGTGCGCTCCGACAGGCAGAACTTGCACTGGCGACACTCCGGCGTGTAGAGCGGGATCACGTGGTCGCCGGGCTTCAGCGAGGTGACGCCCTCGCCGACCTCGACGACGACGCCGGCGCCCTCGTGGCCGAGGATCGCCGGGAAGAGCCCCTCCGGATCGGCGCCGGAGAGCGTGTAGGCGTCGGTGTGGCAGACGCCCGTGGCCTTGATCTCGACGAGGACCTCACCGGCGCGCGGACCCTGCAGATCCACGGTCTCGATCGTCAGGGGGGCCTTGGCCTTGTGGGCGACAGCTGCTTTTACCTTCACGGGACGTACCTCTCGCTCGCGCCCGCTCGGCGCGTGGAGGCCAACGGTAGGCGCGCGGGCGCGAGTTCGTCAACTTCACGCCGGCGTCGACGAGCGTCGCAGCCCGCGGCAACGTCCGCGCGCCTCGCTCGCCCCTCGACCCTGCTCACTCGCGGCACAGCGGCTGCGCGAGGGCACACACGACGTGTGCAACGGGCTGCAAGAGAGGTGCCCCCGCGACCCGCCCCCGATGGGAGGAGAGCCATGACGGACGGATGCAGGGCGGATCGCGGGGGGCTTGTCGTGTGGGATGGGCGGACGGGGAGAGGGGCGGATCCTCGGAGAGCTACGCGGGTCCGTCGGCGGCGGTCTCTGGGCAGATCGCGCCGTCGATCGGCTCGCAAGCGACGACCCACGCCTCGGGGTCGAGGCAGCTCGGATCGAACTGGAGCTGGCAGGTCTCGAAGAACGCGCGCCCCTTGAGCTCGCAGCGCATCGGCGGGTTGATCCACTCGCCGACGCCCTCGCTGTCGCCGTACGACTGGCGGAGCACCGCGCCGTCGCCGGTCAGGGCGAAGTCGAGGTTGGCGATCGAGCTGTCGAAGGTCATCACCGTCTGGACGAGGCCGGGCTGGCCCGCGGCCAGGGCGGAGAGGAGGCAGAGGCCGTCGCCGCTGTAGGCCGCGGCGGGGCTCCCGGCGTCCGAGAGATCGATCGCGTCGCAGGCGGGCTCGAGGCCGCACCCAAGGAGGAGCGCGCCGGCCTCGCCGTCGTCCGCACCGGCAGAGTCGGCGCCCTCGTCGATCTCGCCGATGTTCTCGGCGGTCGAGCTCTCGAGCTCCGGATCGAGGACCTCCACGTCGCACGCGGGGGCGACGGCGAGGAGCGCGAGGAGAGCGGTGAGCTGGTGGAGACGGGGCATGAGCACCTTCCTGCCGTGGAGTCATGCAGCGCCCGTCCCAGGTCCGTAAACCGGAGGTTAAACGCTTTGATCTCGATGTGTTAGCCGGCGCGCGCGAGTTCGCCCTGGGCCGTAGTCGGGACATTTTGGCCAGGCTTCAGGCCGACCATGACAGCGCTGTCGCGGAGCCAGGTGCGCGCGCAACACGGGGCGGGACGCGCCGATCACCTCTGCATGCGCACCCGCCCCGTCGACGCCGCCGCCCTCGGACTGCCCCGCGTTCGCCGCGGCCTCGAGCTCGCGGGTGACCTGCCGCCGGCTCCACGCCTGGCGATCATCGGCGCACGAGCGGCCCACCGCCGCCTCCTCCGGCTCATCCCGGCGATCCTCGCGGTGGCCGCGCGCCGCGGGCTCTCGCTGATCTCCGGCGGCGCCCTCGGGGTCGACACCGCGGCCCACCGCGAGGCGCTGATCGCCGGCGTGCCGCAGCTCGCGATCCTCCCGGCGGCCCCGGAGGAGCCCTATCCGCCGAGCAACCTCGGCCTCTTCGCGGCGATCGCCGCCCGTCCGGGGAGCGGCGTCGCCTTCGCGCTCGCGCCAGGCGGGAAGCCCTGTCGCGGGCTCTTCGCCAGCCGCAACCGCTACGTCGTCGGGATGGCCGCGGCGGTCGTCGTCGTCGAGGCGGCGCTGCGCTCGGGGTCGCGGGGCAGCGGGCGCCTGGCGCTGCGACTCGGGGTGCCGACCGCCGCCGTGATCGGCAGCCCCGGCTGCGGCGCGCTGATCGGCGCGGGTGCGCGGTCGATCCCAAGCGACAGCCCCGAGGCGGCCGCCGAGGCGATCGAGGCGTGGCTCGCGGATCCCACCGGCGCGCCGAAGCCCGATCCTTGGCCGCCGCGCCTCGCTGGGCTCGCGGCGGCCCTGACCGAGGCGGGGGAGGAGGGCCTCGTGATCGACGACCTCGAGGATCCCCTGGCGGCGCTCGTCGCCCTCACCGAAGCCGACGCGCTCGGGCTCGTCGTCGAGGTCGCGCCGGGCCGCTATCGCCGTCGCGATCAGGCGCCGGGAGGTCGTCCGTCGCTCGCGCCTGCGCCCTGACGCAGACCCTCGAGCGCGGGACCTCGACATCGCAGTCGCAGTCACCGCCAAGGCGGCCCAAGCGGCGGCGAGCGAGAGCCGCGACGAGTCGCCGACACACGCGCTCTCGCCCGCCACCGCTGCGATTCAGAGTCGATCGATCCGCGGGTCCGTTCGGACCTGCATGATGCATGAGCGGCGTCCGTCGACGCTCAGGCGGGGAGCGTCGTCGCGGGACCAACCCGCGCGACGGACGGCCGCGTAGGCGTCCTCGTCTTGCCCGTCGAGGCACGCGGAGAAGCCCGCCGCCGGCGGCGCGGCGAGGGCTGTGGGCCCGGGACCCCGCTCCGGAGAGAACGCCAAATAACACCGTTATCACCCATCTCTCATGGCGAATGGCGGAGCCCGTGCGACACGGGCTCCGCCGTGATCGCGGGCGCCCCTTCGTGCGACACTTCGCGCCGCGCCCGCGCGCCGAACTCTCACCGTCTCAAGAGGAGCCGAGGTCCCGGATGATCCCCGTCAAGCCCCACATCGCCCAACGCGCCCACGTCCAGTCGCTCTCGCACTACGAGGGCCTCTACCGCGAGAGCCTCGCCAACCCGGCCGGGTTCTGGTCTGCCCAATCGGACATGCTGACGTGGTTCCACAAGCCGGAGACGACCCTCCAGGCGCGGATCGAGGACGGGGAGATCTCGTGGTTCGCCGGCGGCAAGCTCAACGCCTGCTACAACTGCGTCGACCGCCACGCGGAGCACCAGCCGGACAAGACGGCGATCATCTGGGTCGCCAACGAGCCCGGCGAGTACCGGCGGATCAGCTACGCCGAGCTCGCCCGCGAGGTCGGGCGCATGGCCAACGTTCTCAAGGCCCACGGCGTCCGCCGCGGCGATCGGGTCGCGATCTACATGCCGATGATCCCCGAGATCGCCTATGCGATGCTCGCCTGCGCGAGGATCGGCGCGGTCCACTCCGTCGTCTTCGCCGGCTTCTCGGCGGACGCCCTCCGCGACCGGATCCTCGACGCCGACTGCGCCGTCGTTCTCACGGCCAACGAGGGCCTGCGCGGCTCGAAGAGCATCCCGCTCAAGGCGGTCGTCGACGACGCCGTCGAGGGCCTCAGCCTCGTCCGCTCGGTCATCGTCGCCAAGCGCACCGACGCCGAGGTGAACATGAAGCCAGGTCGTGACCACTGGCTCGCCGACGCGCTGGCCAAGGAGCGCGCGACCTGCCCGGTCGAGTGGATGGACGCCGAGGACCCGCTCTTCGTCCTCTACACCTCGGGCTCGACCGGCAAGCCGAAGGGGCTCCTTCACACCACCGGCGGCTACATGGTCTACGCCTCCTTCACCCACAAGCACGTCTTCGACATCCACGACGACGACGTCTACTTCTGCGCCGCGGACGCCGGCTGGATCACCGGGCACAGCTACATCGTCTA
>JAGQIT010000366.1 GCA_020431135.1 Myxococcales bacterium
AGGCGGCCGGCGGCGCGCTCTACGTTCTCAACGGCAACCACGAGCTGATGAACGCCGCCGGCGACCTGCGCTACGTCACGGCCGGCGGTCACCTCGACTTCGCCGACGTCCCCGGCGTCGACCCGAACGATCCCCGGGCGCAGCGGGTGCCGCCGCAGGCCCGCGGGCGCCTCCTGGCCTTCGCGCCAGGTGGTCCCTACGCGACGCGCCTCGCCAAGCGCAACGTCGTCCAGGTCGTCGGCGACACGGTCTTCGTCCACGGCGGCGTGCTCCCCGAGCACGTGCGCTACGGCCTCGACCGGATCAACCGCGAGACCCAGGCGTGGCTGCGCGGCGAGGGGGAGCTCCCCGAGAAGGTCGTCGCCGACGATCAGAGCCCGGTGTGGACGCGCCGCTACTCGTCGGCGCCGGGGCCCGAGGACTGCGCTGTCCTGGACGAGGCCCTCGCGGCGATCCCCGCGAAGCGCATGGTCGTCGGCCACACGGTCCACACCGAGGGGATCTCCTCGGCCTGCGACGGCAAGGTGTGGATGATCGACGTCGGCATGGCCTCGTACTACGGCGGCCACGCCGAGGCGCTCGAGATCGCCGGCGACGAGGTCAAGGCACTGCGCCCCGAGTAGCGCGCGCTCCGTAGCGACGCGGCTCACCGCGAAGCGGACTTCGACGAGCTGACGGGCGTCGCATCTGCGCGCGGCGAGGGGCCCGCTCTCAACGCGAACTGACGCCGCGCCAGCGCGGGGCGTGAATGCGTCGGCGAGGCGCTCTTCGCCGCGGCGGGCGAGGGGCTCCCGCAGGTCGACCGAGGAGAGACGAGGTCGTTAGGACAGGTTCCTGAGAGGATCAGGCGATCACCGGCAGGCGCCGCGCGGGCGCCCGCTCGGGCTCGTCGGACCACGACTCGACCTCGATCTCGAAGCGCCCGAAGTCGTAGGGCTCTCCCGGCGCCGCGACCCGCTTGACCAGGCGCTCGCGCAGCCCCTGGCGCCTGAGCTTGTTCGCCCGGTAGTAGCAGTAGGGGTTGTTGCCGCGGCGCCCGAGCGCGCTGTGGGCGGTGAAGGAGCAGCCGCCGCGGCAGACCTCGGCGTAGTAGCAGGTCTTGCAGAAGCCCCACAGCTCGCTCGTCCCGCGGGTGCGCGCGAAGGTGATCGCGTCGGCCTCGGCCCAGACCTCGGCGATGTCAGCGTCGCGGACGTTGCCGCCGGTGTAGGGCGCGGTCGGCAGCGACGGGCAGCCCTTGATCGTCCCGTCGGACTCGAGGCCCATGACGAACTTTCCGGCCGAGCACCCCTGCCAGTGCGACTCGCCCTGCCCGGGGCGCGAGCGCAGGAGGAGCTCGTGCGGGCCGAAGTAGCCGACGTTGTTGCCGAGGCGCACGTGGAAGGCCCGCTCGAGCGGCACGCCCTCGGCCCGCGCCTGCTCCATCGCCCAGTGCTGGATCTCGGCGAGCGTGTCGATCACCTCGAGGATCATGTAGGGCTCGAGGAGCCAGTCCGGGCGGTCGGCGGCGCGGCCCATCGGCGCCGTGAGCTGGGCCCGCCAGACCGCGACGCCGGCGTCGCGCAGCGCCTTCGCGGTCTCGCGGAGCTCGTCCTTGTTCTTGCGGTTGATCTGCGAGTTCGAGGTGACGATGAGCCCGGCCTCGCGGGCGTTGGCGACGGCGGCCATCGCCGACTCCCAGCTCCCGGGGCTGTCGCGCAGGAGATCGTGGCTCTCGGCGAGGCCGTCGATCGACACGCCGACCGCCGCGAGGCCGGCGTCCTTGAGGCGACGCACGCGGCTCTTCGTCAGCCCGCGGCCGCCTGTCTGCATGGTCACCCGGACGCCGCCGGCGGTGAGGTGCTCGATGAGCTGGGTGCAGTCGCCGCGCAGGTAGGCCTCGCCGCCGATGAGCGTGACCTCGCGGGTGCCGAGGCGGATCAGGGCGTCGGCCACCTCGAGGAGCTCCTCGGTGTTGAGCTCGTCGGGGCGCGCTGCCGGCCCGGCCCGCGACCCGCAGTGGGCGCAGGCGTGGTCGCAGCGCAGGGTGGTCTCCCAGACCACGTAGATCGGCTTCGGCGTCGTCAGGTCGTCGGGGCCGAGGCTTCGGGCGCTCATCGTCGCCAGGATAGCGCGGCTCTCGAGGCGGCTGGCGGCGGCGTTCGGCGGGCCCCGAGCCTCGCTGCGGAGAGGAGATCTCCTCCCCGAGGTAGCTCGCCGCGAGCGACCCCTGGAGTGTGTCGCGGAGAGCGCGCAAAGCGGTCAAAACAGTCGTTCTAGACGCCCTACGTGGCCTCAAAAAGATGCTTGACAGGCGAGGGCGAATATCTGATTCTCCCGCTCCCTGGTGCTGGTCACCAGGAACGGGGTGGTAGTTAAGTCGGTTATAACGCCGGCCTGTCACGCCGGAGG
>JAGQIT010000367.1:0-4008 GCA_020431135.1 Myxococcales bacterium
CCGCTGCGGTCGGGGAGGCCGATGTCCATGATCACGGCGTCGTAGGTGGCGGCGGCGAGCGCCTCGTCGGCCGCGCGCGCGTCGATCGCCTCGTCGACGCGCAGGCCGTCGCGGCGGAGCAGCTCGCCGATGACCACGCGGAGGACGTCGTTGTCCTCGACGACGAGGACCCGGCGCTCGGCGAGGAGGGCGAGGTCGGACTCCTCCTCGTCGATGTGCTCGAGGACATGTTCGCTCGGGCCCGGCGGGATCTCGAGGCTGAAGGTCGAGCCCTCGCCGAGCGTGCTCTCGACGACGATCGTCCCGCCCATCTGCTCGACGAGGCGGTGGACGATCGCGAGGCCGAGGCCGGCGCCGTCGGCCCGGAGGTGGGCGTCGGCGGCCCGCGAGAAGATGTCGAAGATCCGCTCGAGGTCGTCCTCGGCGATCCCGACGCCGGTGTCGGAGACGTGGATGCAGAGCGCGCCGCGCGGGCCGACGTCGACGCTTATCGCGATCTTCCCCTCCTCCGTGTACTTGATCGCGTTGCTCACCAGGTTGTTGACGATCTGCAGGATCCGCACCGGGTCGCCGACGAAGGTCGTCTCGCGCGGCGGCAGGCGGACGTCGATCTCGAGGTCGCGCTCGAGCTCGAGGCCCTCGCGGACGTGGGTGAGGAGGCTGCTGAGCGCCTCGCTGACGACGAAGCGCTCGACCTCGACCGCGAGCTGCTCGGCGTCGATCCGCGAGAGGTCGAGGAGGTCGGAGATCAGCCGCTCCTGGGCGACGACGAGGGCGCGGAGCTCCGTGAGGTAGGCGCCGGTCTCGGGCTCGCACGGCGTGGTCTCGAGGATGTCGAGGAGGCCGAGCACGCCCGCGAGCGGCGTCCGCAGCTCGTGGCTCATCGCCGCGAGGAAGGCGAGGCGCGAGCTGTTGGCGCGCTCGGCCGCCTCCTTGGCGCGGCGCAGCTCGTCGCGGGCGACGCGGAGGTCGGTGATGTTCGTCGACAGCAGGAGCACCTGGCGGCAGCCCGGGTCGCCGCCGGGGAGCGGCATCGCGTTGACGAGGTAGGTCTGCGAGCCGAAGGGGTGCTCGAAGGTCACCGCCCGCTCCTCGGCGAGGGCGCGCGCGCACTCGCGCTGGATCTGCTCGGCGACGTTCGGCGAGTAGATGTCGGCGAGCGGCACGCCGACCATGTCGTCGGCGGTGAGGTGGAGGCGCGCGAGCTCGCGGTCGGCGTAGACCTCACCGACGCGCGCGTCCTCGCCTAGGACCATGACGATGCCGTTCGGGAGGTGCGACATCAGGAGGTCGAGGCGGGCGCGGCTGCGGCGGAGCGCCTGCTCGTTCTCCACCCACTCGCTGACGTCGAGGAGAACGCCGGCGATCCACGGCGGGCTGCCGTCCTCGGGGGCGCGCAGGCGGGCGCGGGCGCGGATGTGGCGGTAGCGGCCCTTGCTCACCTGGAGGCGGAAGTCGACCGGGCTGTCGTTGTGCGCCTCGACGCTGAAGGTCGCCTCGGCGAGCGCGCGGTCGTCGGGGTGGACGCGCTCGAGGAGGGCGCTGAGCGACACCGTGTGATCGGTGCTGCTGGCCGCGCCGAGGAGCGCCGCGAGGTCGCCGCGCAGGCGGATCGTCCCGGCCTGCGGCGCGAGCTCGAAGAAGGCGCCGCGGAGGAGGTCGAGGGCGGCCGCGGCCTGCTCCTCGTGGCGGCCGAGCTCCGCCGCCATCGTCTCGAGGCCGGTGACGTCGACGAGGGTGATGACGACGCCGCGGATGTCGCCGCTGGCGGTGACGAAGGGGTGGATGCGCCGGAGGTAGATGCGGCCGCCGCGGTCGCGGACGCGGTCCTCGCGGGGCCTGTGGTTCTCGAGGACCGCGCTGGCGAGCGCCGAGGTCCGGGCGCTCGGCTCGTCGAGGGCGCTGGCGAAGGTCGACAGGCTGCGGCCGACGTCGCTCTGATCGAGGTCGAAGATCTCGCGGAGCGCCGGCGTGAAGCGGCGGATGTTGAGGTCGCCGTCGAGGACGAGGGTGGCGATGTCGGTGGTGTTGAGGAGGTTCTGGACGTCGTTGCCGAGCTCGACGAGGTCGCTGTTGCGGCTCTCGAGCTCGGCGTTGACGGTGTAGAGCTCCTCGTTGACCGCCTGGAGCTCCTCGTTGGTCGACTGGAGCTCCTCGTTGCCGGCGATCAGCTCCTCGTTGGTCGACTGGAGCTCCTCGTTCGCCGTCTCGAGCTCCTCGACGAGGGTCTGGAGCTCCTCCTGCTTGCCGGCGAGGAGGCGCTCGAGCTCGGCGATCCGGCCGATGTCGGCGCTCGAGAAGTGGCGGACGTCGCCGTCCTGCTGCGGGTCGGGGTCGCGGCGGCGGAACTCGCAGGCGAAGCGGGTCGGCAGCCCCGGCAGCGGGCGGACGGTGAGGTCGATGACGTCGCCGCTCTTGTCGAGGGGGATCCCGCGGATGGTCACTGGCTTGGCGCGCTGTCGGCTCTGGCGCAGCGTCGTGCTCAGGACCCCGCCGAGCGTGCCGCGGAGCATCAGCCGCAGATCCGCGGTCGGCGGCCCCTCGGGGAGCTGGAAGAGGCGGCCGATGTCGCCGTGGACCTGGACGATCTGGAAGTCGTCATCGACGACGACGAGCGGCGGGACGTAGAGGTCGAGGAGGCTGCGGCCGAGCTCCTCGCCGGCGGTCCGCGGGTGCAGGCGCTGCTTGACGAGCTTGTCGCGATCAAAGGCGCGCAGCGGCAGGCGCTGGGCGTTGCGCGCCCACCGGACGTCGACGCCGACCCGCCGCCGGAAGATCCGCAGGCGCGACTCGACGGTCTCGAAGGCGTCGCTCGCCTCGCCGACCGAGCCGCTCGATCCGAGCACGAGAACGCCGCTCGGACGCAGGGCGAAGGCGGCGTTGGTGAGGACGTCGCGCTGGGCCGCGGGGCGCAGGTAGATCAGGACGTTGCGCAGCGACACGAGGTCGATGCGGACGAAGGGCGGGTCGGCGAGGAGGTTGTGGACGGAGAAGACGATCTTCTCGCGGACCGACTTGGCGATCACGAAGTCGTCGCCGCTGCGCGCGAAGTAGGCGTCGCGGATCTCCGGCGCCATGCTGCGCAGGGCGGCCTCGGGGTAGCGGCCCTCGCTGGCCACGCGGATCGCCTGCGGGTCGACGTCGGTCGCGAGGATCTTGAAGTCCGGCGGCTCGCCGCGGGCGGCGAAGAGCTGGGTGAGGATGATCGCGTAGCAGTAGGCCTCCTCGCCCGAGGAGCAGCCGGCGACCCAGATCCGCAGCTCCTCGCCGTCGACGCGCTCGTCGAGGAGGCGCGGGATGTAGTCGCCCTTCAGGGCGTCGAAGACCTCCGGGTCGCGGAAGAAGCTCGTCACGCCGATCAAGAGGTCGCGGAGGAGGAGGTCGCGCTCGCGCTCGCTCTCGCGGATGAACGACACGTAGTCCGGCAGCGGCAGGGCGTGGAGCGCGAGGTGCTTGTCGATGCGGCGGATCAGCGTCGAGTTCTTGTAGAGCGCGAAGTCGATGCCGGACTGCGCGCGGAGGGTGCGGAGGAGCTGCGAGAACGCCCCCCTCCAGTGGCGGGGCCAGCGGCTCTCGAGGTCGTCGTCCGCGCTCGGGACGGTGCTGACGTCGAAGTCGTCCGCGAGCTCGGCGCTCATGCGCGCGGCGAGCTGCTGCGGCGAGCCGACGCCGTCGACGACGTCCGTCGCCAGGGCGGCGTGGGGCATCCCGTCGAATTGCGCGGACTCCGGGGCCTGGACGAAGATCAGGCCGCCGGCCGCCTTGATCGCCCGGATCCCCCGCGAGCCGTCGCTGCCGGTGCCCGAGAGGACCACCGCGATCGCCCGCTGGCCGAAGCAGGTCGCGATCGACTTGAAGAACAGGTCGATCGGGAACTGGACGAGCCGGCGCTCCTCCTTGGGGAGCAGGCGGAAGCGGCCGTCCTCGCAGACGACGTGCTGCTCGCGGCGGTTGAGGTAGAGGTGGCCCGGCTCGATCGGCATGCCGTCCTCGGCGACGGCGATCGTC
>JAGQIT010000367.1:4215-5339 GCA_020431135.1 Myxococcales bacterium
TGTTCTGCACGCAGAAAAGCACGGGCACAGGAGTCCCCTCTGCGCAAAGAGTGCGCTCAACACAGGGGCTAACGTAGGGTTAGCGCGGCGAGACGGGTCCGAGTGTCACGTCAGGTCAGCCCACATTTGCGAGCGCTCGACACGTCGCTGTCACATAGACCTGTCCTTTTGTTACATCGCTGCGATCGCAGGGGCGCGTCCGGAGCGTCCGGCGCTAGGCGAGGTGGCGGAGAGATCCCGGTCGACGCGCGGAGGTCGAGGCGACGCGAGCGGGGCCAAGCCGTGGTGAGGTTCCCGCCTGTCCCCGCGAGTCTCGACGGGGCGATCTGGATCGGCGCGCGGAACCTCGCCGCAGGCCGCTAGGCCGACCAGCCGCCGTCGATCACCAGCTCAGCGCCGGTGATGTGCGCCGCGGCGTCGCTGGCGAGGAAGGCCGCGGCCGCGGCGATCTCATCGGCCTCGGCGAAGCTGCCGAGCGGCGTGTCGGCGGCGAGGCGACGCCAGGCCTCGGCCTCGTCACCGGCGTCGGCGACGGCGGCCGCCCAGAAGGGCTCGCGCGTCCAGATCGCGGTCTTCACCCCGCCGGGGCAGATCGCGTTGACGCGGATCGGCGCCGGGCCGCCCGCCCACTCGCGGGCGAGCACCTTGGTGAGCCGGCTGAGGGCGGCCTTCGAGGTCGCGTAGGCGGCGGTCTGCGGCTGGCTCCGACGACCTGACGCAGAGGTCAGGTTGATGATGACGCCGCCGCCGCGCCGACGAAGGTGGGGGGCGGCCGCCTGGGCGCCGAAGAAGGCGCCGTCGAGGTTGACGGCGATGACCTGCCGCCAGCGCGCGGGCTCGAGGTCGAGGGCCGGCGCGCCGACGGCGATCCCCGCGGATTGGACGAGGACGTTGATCCCGCCGAAGCGCTCGGCCACGGTCGCTAGCACCTCGCGCCAGGCGTCGGGGTCGGTGACGTCGAGGCGGGCGGTGTGGAGACGGGCGCCGTCATCGGCGGCGGCGCGGAGCTCGGCGGCGAGGGTCGCGAGGCCGCGCTCGTCGACGTCCGTCGCCGCGACCGCGAAGCCGTCGGCGAGGAAGCGGCGGGCCGCGGCCGCGCCGATCCCCGAGGCGGCGCCGGTGAT
>JAGQIT010000368.1:0-2535 GCA_020431135.1 Myxococcales bacterium
AGCGCGAGCGCGCCGCCCAGCGCCTCTCCGCCGCCCTCGAGATCCAGCAGCGGATCGGCGACGCGATCGGCCTCGCCCGGACCAGCGCCGCGCTCGCGGATCTCCTCGCCGCCGACGGCCAGATCGAGGAGTCGCTGCGCCTCCTCGCCGCGTCGATCGCCCTCAATCGCGCCAAGGGATCGCACGTCGGCCTCGCCTTCAACCGCCAGACCCTCGCCCGCCTCGGCCCGAAGATCGGCGCCCCGGGCCAGGGCCTCGCGGCGGTGATCGAGCGCGAGCTGGCGGCCGCCGAGAAGCTCCTCGGCAGCCGCCCGCTGCCGCCGGGGCTCGAGGTCGGCACCGCCGGCTGAGGCGCCCAAGCGACGCTTCACACAGCGAGCGACGCAGAGTGCGGAGAACGGCGACGAGCGGCTCGAAGCGCGTCGGCGGCTGGCGGAGTCGTCGTCCTCCCAGCTCCACCGCAGGCGCGATTTAGGCCGCGCAACGCCAGGCCGCGCCGGTCGACTCCCCCGGCATGGACAAGCCCGCGAACCCCGAACGCCTGACGATCTCCGACCTCACGCCGCCGCGCGCCGCCCCGCCGCTCGTTGTCTCCATCGGCGGCGGCCTCAGCCCAGAGAGCTGGGCGATGGGCCTCCACCTCTCGGCGCTCCTCGGCTACGTGATCCCCGGCGTCGGCTTCATCGCGCCGGTCGTCGTCTGGCAGCTCGGCCGCGTGCGTCACCCGGAGCTCGAGTCGCACGGGCGCGCGGCGGCAAACTGGATCCTCTCGCTGCTCCTCTACACGGGGGCGGTCGGCGTCCTCTTCGTTCTCCTCGCGGTCTTCGCCGGCCCCTCCACCATCTACGCGATGCTCGTGCTGTGGGCGCTGATGGGGGTCTTGATGATCCTCGCCGTGGTCTCGCCGATCGTCGCCGCGATCAAGGCGGCGAGGGGCGAGCGCTGGCGCTATCCGCTGGCGCTGCGCCTCCTCAAGGAGAGCGAGCCGACGGCGCTTGAGCAGGGCAGCAGCGAGGAGTCTGCGCAGGCGTAGCGGCGGCGCGTTTGACGAGGAGGGCGTCGCGGAGCCTGCGCACAGGCGCCGCGCGTCGGCTCGCGCAGGCGGGTCGACGCCCGCGTTGCGATGACCAACGGCGTACGCCTCCGGCGAGCTGAGCCGCGTCGTCGCGGTTCTCGGGCGGCGACGCCCGCGGCCGCGTCTGTGGCTATCCTGACCCCATGTCGGAGATCATCGAACGCCTGCGCGAGCTCTTCTCCCCCGCGCGGATCGCCCACTACCTCGTCGACCAGCTCCTCCCCGACCTCGTCGTCGGCCTGATCACGCTCGCGGTCGCGTGGCTGCTGTGGAAGCTCCTCGATCGCGCGAGCCGGGCGATCCTCAGGCGGTCGGAGCTCGACGAGACGGCGCGCAGCTTCATCCGCACGGTGCTCTCCTACATCGTCGGCGCGATCGCGGTGGTCACGGCGCTCGCCCAGTTCGGCGTCGACACGACCTCGCTGCTGACGAGCCTCGGCGTCGTCGGCCTGACGATCGGCTTCGCCGCCCGCGACACCCTGTCCAACGTGATCTCCGGCCTCTTCATCTTCTGGGACCGGCCCTTCGTCATCAACGACCTCGTCGAGATCGACGGCAAGTACGGGCGGGTCGCGGACATCACCATGCGCTCGACCCGGGTCGTCACCGTCGACGGCCGCATGCTGGCGATCCCCAACTCGCAGATCGTCAACAGCGTCGTCGCCTCCTACACCAACTTCCCCAACCTGCGCCTCGACATCGAGTTCACGGTCGGCGTCGAGGAGGACCTGGAGCGCGTGCAGACGATCGCCTGCGCGGTCACGGCCGGCGACGGGCGCTTCCTCGACGAGCCGGCGCCGCACGTCGTCGTCACCGCCCTCAACGACTACAACGTCGCCCTCGAGCTGCGGGCGTGGATCAAGGACGAGCGCCAGCACCTGGCGATGCGCTTCGAGCTGCGCCGCCGCCTCTTCGAGGCGCTGCGCTCGGCGAAGGTCGAGATGCCCTTCGAGACCCTCGCCCTGGTGCCCGAGGGGGCGTGGCGCGGCGCCGACGCGGGCTCGGCGAGCGCGGGGCAGTAGGCTGGGAGCCGAGCGAGGGTTGGCAGGAGGCGTGACGCGTGCTGGATCGTCGCGTCCCTCGCACGGTCGGCAGGTCGTCGTCGGCGCGTCGAGGGCAGGGGCGGACTCCGCCGATGGGGGCGCGCCGCTCGGCGCCGCCGCGCCTGGTACCATCCGCGCGTGCGCGCCCGCGATGACGACGGCGCGGCGACGACGCGATGAACCTGCGCCTCCCACAACCAGACCGCGCGCGCTGGCAGACCGAGCTCGCCCAGGCCTACCGCGACCCGCGGGTTCTCCTTCGGGCCCTCGACCTCGATCCGGAGCCCTATCTCGCCGGCTTCGCGGCGGGCGCTTCGTTCCCGACGCTCGTCCCGCGGCCCTTCGCCGCGCGCATGCGGCCCGGCGATCCGGACGACCCGCTGCTGCGCCAGGTGCTGCCGATCGCCGACGAGGGTC
>JAGQIT010000368.1:2579-6827 GCA_020431135.1 Myxococcales bacterium
GGGTTGTTGCACAAGTACCGCTCGCGGGTCTTGGTGATCCTCCGGGGCGGCTGCGCGATCAACTGCCGCTACTGCTTCCGCCGCCACTTCCCCTACGGCGACCACGCGCTGGCGAGCGGCGCCCTCGCGGAGATCGTCGCCTACGTCGCCGCGCGGCCGGAGGTCGACGAGGTGATCCTCTCGGGCGGCGATCCGCTGCTCGCCAAGGACGCGGACCTCGCGGCGGTGATCGAGGCGCTTCGCGGGCTGCCGCAGCTGCGTCGCCTGCGGATCCACACCCGCCTGCCGATCACCCTGCCGAGCCGGATCACGCCGGCGCTCGTCGACCTCCTCGGCGGCGCGCCGTGGCCGACCGTCGTCGTCTTCCACACCAACCACGCGCGGGAGCTCGACGCTGAGGTCGACGCGGCGCTGGCCGAGCTCCGCGGCGCCGGCGTCACGCTCCTCAACCAGAGCGTGCTCCTGCGCGGGGTCAACGACTCGGTCGAGGCGCTCGCTGAGCTCTCGGAGCGGCTCCTCAAGGCGGGCGTTCTCCCGTACTACCTCCACCTCCTCGATCGGGTCGCCGGCGCGGCCCACTTCGAGGTCGGCGAGGACCGGGCGCGGGCGCTCGTCGCCGGGCTCTACCGGACCCTCCCCGGCTTCCTGGTGCCGCGCCTCGTCCGCGAGATCGCCGGCGAGCCGAGCAAGGTGCCGATCGACCTCGGCCTCGAGCCGGCGTCGGGGTGACGCCGACGTGGGCCTCTTCGCGGCGGCGGGCGAACTCCTCTCGCTATGTTCACGAGAGCGCTGTCTCCGAGCGGGACGCGTGCGTTCGCCGGTCGGGTTAGGCGGCGCTGCGGAGGCGCGCTACCCTCGACCCGTGCCCGTGGGGACCGTCATCCTCTGGACCGCGGCGATCGCCGGGGCCGTCGCCGTGCGCTACTACGTCGACGCCCGCGCCCGTCGGGTCGAGCGCCTCGCCCTCGCTGAGCGCGACCCCGCCTTCACCTTCGAGGTCAGCCTGCGGGCGATCCTCGACGACCCGGAGCACTGGCGCGAGCGCCTCGTGGGCCTCGCCGCGACGGTCGTCGTCGCCGAGGAGGCGGTCGCGATCGAGGGCGCGCTGGACCTCAGCAACGACGCCGCTGCGCCTAGCATTCTCTGGTACCCGCGCCTCGCGCGGACCGTCACCACGCAGAGCGAGCCGAGCGAGATCCGCCGGCGCCTCGTGGTCTACCTCATCGATCGCAACAGCGAGATCCACACGATCGCCGCGGCGCCGCTCGGCGGCGACGCGGGGGTGCTCGAGGACCTCGCCAGGCAGGCGGCGACGATCCTCGGCGTCCCCTTCCGCGGGCTCGGCGACTGACGCCGACCTCACGACGCGCCAGACGATCAGTCCTCGGTGACGGAGAACGCGTACCAGTACGTCGGCGTCTCGTCGGGGTCGACGATCCTCCGGTCGCCCAAGGTCTCGACCTTGAGCGACTCGAGGCCGATCTTCGCGGCCTGCGCGAGCTGCGGGCTGAGCTTGGCCGCGCTCAGGGTCGTCGCGCTGAGCTTCGGCGCGGCCGTCGGCGCGCCCAGGGTCGCCTCGCTGAGCTTGTAGGCCAGGAGCTTGTCGGCCGTCGGGTGGAGCTTGTCGAAGTGGGCCTTGACGGTCCCGTCCTCGAGGGTCGCGCCGCAGAGCTTGCATCGGTACTTCGTCGTCTCAGCCATTCGGATCACCTTCCGGGGCGGATCCTAGCAGCCTGTGGCGAGAGTCCCACGCGTCCACGCGAGCCCTCGCCGACCCAAATCGCTCGGCCAAGTACAGCGGCGCAGCCGAGTACAGCGGCGTCCTGTCAGCGCGACTCTGGCCCGCGAGCGCTCGGCGGGGGGCGGTACGGCCCGACGCGGGCGGAGGCGCTCAGCCGGCGAAGATCGGCGGCCGCCGGTGGGCCCAGGGGCGCGCCTCCTCGAGCTGACCGGCGAGGCGGAAGAGCGTCGCCTCGTCGGCGAAGCGGGCGACGAAGTGGACGCCGATCGGCAGGCCCGTCGGGCTCCAGGCCAGCGGCACGCTCATCGCCGGCTGCCCCGTGACGTTGAAGATCGGCGTGTAGGGCGTGAACTCGAAGACCTTGCTCGCGGCCGCCGGGAGGGCGCCGACGAGGTCGAGGAGCTTGCCCGCGCGCAGCCGCCCGGCGGCGCGGAGGAACGCCGCCTCGGCGCCCTTGGGCAGGAGGCTGCCGAGCGGAGGCGGCGGCGCGGCGACGGTCGGCGTGACGAGGACGTCGACGTCTTTGAGCACTGCCTCAAGCCGGGCGAACAGTTCGTAACGCGCGTCGATGGCTTGGGCCAACGCCGCGCCGCTGACGCCCTCGCCGAGTTCGACGTAGAACTGCACCCCCGGGTCGACCAGATCCCAGCGCGGCGTTCCGCGGTGGTGCCCTAACGCCGCGGCCTGTCGGCCAGCCCATTGTGTCGCCCACGGAGACAGAGGCGACTCACTCCAGACCGTTGGCACCTCGACGACGTCGACGCCCTGAGACGCGATGCGCTCGACGGCGTCGCGTACGGCGCGTGCCACGCCGTCGTCGACCTCGGCAAAGCCCATCGTTTCGGAGAATGCGATCCGTCTTGGGATTGGTCGGTGATCGACGGCGGTCGACCAGTTCGCAATATCGCGAGGTATCGAATCCGGGTCCGTGGGCTCGGGTCCCACACAAACGTCGAGTACCGCGACCAGATCGGCCACGTTGGTCGTCATCGGTGCTTTCACGGTCAACGGTCCTGCCATCGGGGCGTCGCCGTCGCCAAACGGTATACGTCCGACCGACGGTTTGAAGCCCGGCAATCCACACACCGACGCGGGGATACGGATCGAACCGCCACCATCTGAACCCGTGCCGAGCGGCACCACGCCAGCGGCGAGCGCCGAGGCGGTACCTCCCGATGAGCCACCCGCCTGATACGCCGGGTTCCACGGGTTGGTCGTCGGTCCAAACAGTCGGTTTTCGGTCTCGGCCTTGTGGCCGAACGCAGGGGTATTTGACTTGCCGACCACGACACACCCCGCCGTTCGCAGCCGACTGACAAACACCGAATCCCGCGTGGCAGGAGGATCCTCCGCATGGAGTCCTGAGCCTCGCGAGGTCCGAAAGCCCGCAGCGTCTTCGAGGTCCTTGACGACGATGGGGACGCCCGCAAGCGGCAATGCGCGCCCCTGCTCAACCGAACGGTCCACGTCGGCGGCTTGTCGGCGGGTTTCTTCTGCATCCGATGCGCAGATCGCCCCGATTGCCTGATTGAAATGCGCCACATTTTCGAGCGCGCTCTGGGCGATTTCGGCAGCGGTGCGTTCACCAGCGCGCACCGCTGCGCTGAGTTCGATGACGGTATGTGAGCGGAAGTCCATGTCCGCAGAGTAGCGATGTGGGACGACTCATGCTGTTGACATGCGCGTCTCGCGGTATTCATACGGTCGTTGATCCGACCGTGCGCCCCGCGGCTAACCTTGGGCACCGGCGGGTGCTGATGTGACCACACAGATCCTCCGGCTATCCACACCATCTGATCGCGGTAGCTCGAAGCAAGGTCGGCCGACCCAGGAGACGGCCGTACAGCAGCGCCTCAACACATCCGCCGCCGTCTCAGCACGATCGTCTGGTCGGTGGCGACAAGTTTGCCGCTACCTCGATCGCTCACCTTCACATGGACGGAATGAGCAGGCTCCGCGGCGATGAGATCCCGTGCCCACAAGAAGGATGGATATGACCGGAACAGCCCGATTTGTCGCAGACGTCGCAGACGTCGAAATGCCGATTGTCGAAGGGACCGAACACGAACTCGGGATCGACATCGCCAAACTTCGTTCCTCGACCGGTGTCGTCACTCTCGACCCTGGGTTTGTCAACACAGCATCCTGTGAATCCGCCATCACCTTCCTGAACGGTGAAGAAGGTGTGCTCCGCTATCGCGGTTATCCCATCGAGCAACTTGCGCAAAGCGGTTCGTTCCTCGAGACGTGCTACCTGCTGATCTGGGGTGAACTTCCCAACGTCGAACAACTCGACGACTTCAGAAACCTCGTCCGCCGCCACACGCTGCTCCACGAAGATATGAAGGGCTTCTTCCGGGCTTTCCCTCATAACGCCCATCCAATGGCGATTCTGTCTTCGGTCGTCTCGGCGCTGTCGACCTTCTACCAAGACTCCTACGACCCTGATGATCCAGAACAGGTCGAAATTCAGATCATCCGTCTGCTCGCGAAGCTGCCGACGATCG